>JAOUPN010000200.1 GCA_029879905.1 Nitrospira sp.
AAAGTACCGCCAACTCTGTCCCAAGTGTAACGGTTGCCGGATACGTTCCGGGAACTTGCTGCGGGATGACAAGATCGACCTGCTTGAACCCCAATCCGACTTCGATGAACCCATTGGTACCTTCGGCCTGTTCAAGCCCTAACTGGGGAGTCACGCTCATAAAGGCCTGACCAAGTTTCTTCGGCAAAGCCTCGGCAAGCATATCTCCCATCGGTAACGTACTCGATTTTCCACAGGCATCCGTATACGACGCCAGTGAGGTCGTCACACTAGGCGAGAGCCAGAGCGACGGCGTCAACGCGATCGGCTCGATACTCTCGGCTGACGGGTTGTCACTGCGTTTAGACCAGAAACACCCGCTACTGACCAGTATCAAACTCAAAACGAGACCCACGGCGATGGAGCGATGATATGCGGATTGTCCAGGTTGCACGTACCGACATCCTCTCTCAAACTGGTTATATCAAATTCCCTAGACCGTACAATTCTCCTACACCCATAGACTGAAAGCTGACTCACCTCGCGGGCTTCACAGACTCATCGAAGCGGGCTTAGTCGGCCATGCCTCACCAAAGGCGGGCGAAGCGGATCCTCCTTGCCTGTTTCCCAAATCAGTATTTGGTCTGAGAAGACCGACGACAAGTCGTCCATCATACCAGCCGTTCCCTCACAAATTCATCCCTCCTTCGTTACAGCGGACTGCGAGAACAGGCAACGAGAATAGGGTCGGGTGGAGCCCCACGGTCTTCCAGCCGTGGCCCATCTTGAGTCTTCGGCGACACCTCGCCGAAGCATGTCCTCCTTCGCCAAGGCTTCGGAGGACACCCGCTATGCATTTCTCCACTGCCTTCTAGCCGTGGCTTCCTGCGAAGGCGGGTGAAACTCGAAATTGACAAGGCCGACACCCTAGCGGTACTTTCTGGACCATGCAGGTCCCGTCTCCCATACAAGCGACACCGGGCATTCCTTGGTCTTCATATGCCCGCTTGATCCGCCTGCCGAGCCAGACGGGTACTTACCTCCTCCTCTTACCGACATTATGGGCGCTGGTGTTAGCCGCTCAGGGGTTCCCTTCTCCTTCTCTTCTCGCTGTCTTTGTCGCTGGATCATTCCTCATGCGTAGCGCAGGAGTGATCCTCAATGATCTTGCCGACCAATCGTTTGATCGGGAAGTTCTGAGAACGAAAACACGTCCCCTGGCGTCAGGAGAATTGCCGCGCCGTCAGGCTTTCGTCTTGCTTGCCGTCTTGCTGCTCCTCGCAGCAGGCCTCTTATGGCTGCTCGACCCTATTGTCGCCTGGTTTTCCCCGATCGCCGTCCTGCTTGCCGCACTCTACCCCTTTTGCAAACGATGGATTCATATCCCACAAGCCGTTCTTGGACTCGCCTTTGGCTGGGGCACGATCATGGCCTGGGCTGCAGTACGCGGACAGCTCGATGCCCCTGTGTGGTGTCTCTTTGGAGCAACGGCTGCGTGGGCGGTAGCGTATGATACGATTTATGCCCTGCAGGATCGCGATGACGACCTACGTATCGGAGTTAAGTCCTCGGCCCTCTTCTTCGGACCCTTCATTCATGTGGGAGTCGGAACGGCTTTGTGCCTGATGCTGTTGTTACTGAGTGCCGCGGGGTGGTTGGCGCACATCAAGTGGCCTTACTATGCTGCACTATCGGGCCTGGCGCTCTTCTTCATCTTTCAGATCGGACAATTGCGACAGCCCATCAACCCTTCACAGGCATTTCGTATGTTCAAGGCACATGTCTGGGTCGGTGTCGCAGTGCTGGCCGGACTGTTGGCGGGGGTCTCTCTCTAACCTACCGTTCCTATTGTTCCTGCAGAAGCCCCGAAACACCATGGGCCTGGACTCTTTACGATTTCGACATCACACCATTCTGTATCTGAAACCGCGCGACAACGGGACCTGTCTTCTCTCTCAACGACATTGTCCGACCTGCTTCAGCCGAACGAAACGGTCTTCCACCCCTACCTGCTTGAAACGAAATGCTCCTCACCGGCAACATGGTGACCGCAACGGCATGTACGACACCGTCGTACGGCGCATGATCAACATCAGGGCATTTCGACTGGTTTTTCAGTCTCGGGATCCGGCTCAGTCGGTTCGGCACGCAACGTATCCACATACAGCGTCACCGCCTTGGCATCTTCATCACTGAGTCCTAATGCCGGCATGCGAGTATGCGCATCCATAGCCTGTGGGTTCTTCAACCATCGATAGACCCATGTTGCGTTCAGGCGGAATCCCGCACGATCCAAGGCCGGACCGATCTTGCCCCCTTCGCCTTCAAGGCTGTGACAGGCATTGCACCCGTACTTATCTTCATACAGTTGCTTTCCGCGCGTGACGAGTTTTTCCATTTGATCCGGCGGTGTCGTCAGATCCGGCCTTTGGATGTTGACTCCTTTCCCGGGTCTGCTCGTAAAGTTATTCAGCGCGGCCTGTGCGGAATCAAGTTCCGCCTTTGCCTTCCCCAACGCAGCTTGTTCATTGGCATAGAGAGACTCATCTACCTCGACATCAGCATCGTCCCCAAGCGCTTCGCTCTTTTTCTCCGCTTCTTCGTTGGCTTTCGTTTCTGCCTCCTCGTAGGCTTTGGAGGCTTGCTCAAATTGTGCCTGAGCGGTTTTCAATCCTTCTTCGAGCGAGGTTTTACGCGCCAAGACATCAAATTCCATCTTTTTCCCATGCAGAGAACGGACATGGCCGACAATCGCCCAGATTTCATCCTCTGACAGGGTATATTTGAATGTCGGCATCGTGGGCACGGCAAAATCATCGTCGCCGATCTCATCACCCTCTTCTTCGTTGGTATTCAACATATCGCGTGAGATCGTTTCAAAGAGTTCCTGATCGGTAAACGTCCCCATTTCTCCGGCGTTGGACAGATCCTTTGGCTTAGGCTCGGGCATCGCAGCCCAGTTGAACCCTTCATTCTGCTGACCACTTTCCCCGTGACAATCACTACAGTAATACGTATAGAGTTCGTGCCCTTTTTTCTCCTGCTCATTTGCACAGCCACCGGAAAAAATAGCCGCCACGCCACATACGCCGACCAGCACTCTGATGACTTGCAGCCTTGCCCCCTTCATGCTCACTGCCCTTCCTTGAGTTTGCGGATCAGGACGAACTGAAATCCCAACGCCACTACCACAGCAATCCCTGCATAAAGGTATGCCGAATAGTCCGGCGGTGGGTCTGCCCTGAAATACCACCAGGAGGAGACCGCCTTTTGCGACCCCTTTTCAATCAACTGTCCGGTAGCATCGGTCCTGCCATCCCACACGGCAAATGCGACATTAATGAAATCCCCCAGAGGAACCTGCACATCCTCATCGGGATGGTCGGTCGCCAATGGACGCGCAAACACGATTCTCCATTTCCCGTTCGAATAGGCGCCCTTCGCATTCACGTCTTGATGCGGCAGCGGTTTGATGGTGCCGAAACCTTTGGCGGTCATATTCACCGCCTTCCCTTCTTTATTTTTCCAGAACCAAATATTGACCGGCCCACCTTCTACCAGCATCATCGGTTGTCCATGAGCAAAGTGTGCCTTCTTGTCGCCGACCATGAACTCAAGGGCGGCAGCATCATCGGGATCTTCGGTAGGATCTTCATATTCCAACAAGAAGGCGATCTGCGTACCGTCATGTAACGCCCGCACGATCACATCCTGAACGGTGACCTCTTGAATGCGATCCGGCCAATGGACTTGCGGGGACATGGGGAACGAGGCGGGTGTAGCGGTATCCCACGCAGCCGCGTTTGGATCATCCACCGGCAACCCACCTGTCGCGAGCGACGCGCGAATCGCGAGGCTTTGCTGGGCATAGCCGACCGACGGTCCTCCCATCATGGCAAGGGCCAGAATCATTGCCCCCCCATACACACACCACTCATTCACTGACTTAACCGAATTCATGCTGGCCTCGTTTTCAACAGTCTCTGGGAGTCATTGGTGCGGTTCACGCTGTTACTCCCATGTACGCGGTGATTGATGGGCGCCGTCATATTCGCCCATAATGATTTTCCAAATTACTTCATCGGATAATTCCAGTTCCCACCGTGGCATGGCGGATTTCCACGGCATGCCTTCAATGGGCAAACCGACAGCACCCTTCTTGATACGCCAAAAGAGGTAACTTTCCTGAAGCATGGCGATGGTGGTGGGGTCGGCGAAATTGGCCGGCGGTGGATTATATCCACGGGCGGCCAGCCCCTTCCCGTCAAAATTTCCCCCATGACAGGGCGAGCAATATGCCGCATAGAACCCCTTGCCCTGCATGATATTCTCAGGTGTCTTGGGAACAGGGTTCGCCAACCCGGTATATTCACCGGGCGGTGCAGGATGGATCGTTCTGTTTTCCGACGGTGGAAGCTCGCTCGGAGCCGTACTGCTGTAGGTTTGCCACCCGACCAACAGCGGGAAGAGAATCAGCACCCCATAACGCAGAGCCTGCAAACCACCGACATTCTCTCCCGTCAGAAATCGCTGCATCGGTCCCCAGAACGCTTCCTTCGAGCTCGCACTTAAGGTCTCAAAAATAATAATTCCCGAGAGCGTCAAGAGGAGATACAAGAAAATGAGGCTCGACGGAAGCGGTGCAGACCCCGGAATAACGGGTAAGGCAAACTTCAGGAAGATATACATCCCCCCCATGACAATGATCGGCTTGAGCAGCGAGCGCCCCATATGTCTGTCCTCCCCTCCCTATTGCGCTTGTGCGACCTCAATCGACGTTGATTCGGCGGTTTCTTTCGCCGGAGCAGACGGTGCCTGACCCGGAACATCAAGATCTGATAGGCTGACTGAGATAGGTTCTCCGCTCATTTGTTGGAGAAATGCAATGACCGCCAGAATTTCATTATTGGAAAGACCGATCGGATCCTTATCGATGGGCGGCATCGTCGCCGGATATTCTTTCGGCACGCCGCCATGCCTATAATCCTGGTACACAAATGCCTGAGGATCCGTCAAACTTTCGTACAAGAATTCCTTGCTCAGCTTCGCCCCGATCCCCTTTAAATCCGGACAGCGAGCGGATTCGCTTGGCCCGATGGAATGACACAACGCACATTGCCCTTTGCTGAAGAACACCGTTTGACCCAATGCTGCGATGTCCGTCGGCGTCTTAATGGTCGCAATGTCGATCGTTTCTTCCGCCGGAGGCAACGATGCCATTTGTGGCACTGCAAGGGACATCAGAGAAAATAAGCCAAGCACAATGGCAACAAATCCGGTGACTCGAAAGAAATTGGACTTAATGAACAGCAGGACCAAGATCCCGAATCCGACGATCCCAAGTGCGATCAATTGCATTTGTGCAATTTCACTCATAACGACCCTTCTGTAAGGAATGGCACAACGTGAACGTTTTTATGAATACAGCGTCCACCAACATACTGCGACATCGTACGACAAGCGGATGGTCACGCTTGCGAATTGCGATCAGGCGCACCCCCTGCGATTGCCGGAATACCCTGAGGCAGCTCAGGGTTCCCACCCCCCTGACCAGCCTTGGCTTTGTCTCCCATTGTGGCAACCCAAAAGATGAACGCCACAAGAATACAGAAGAAAAACGTACAGAACGCCATAATCAACGATGCGCTCCCGAGCGCCGGAGAATACGCGTAGGGGGACGAATCACGCAAGACACCGTACACGTGCCAATGCACGCGTGACGAAGACCGCGCGTATCCCATCAGCGTCATCAGCAAAATCACCATGACGGCATTAAGAACAAGTGAGTATCCCGCCCGTGGCGGCATACTGCCCCATTTCATTTCCGTCGTTGTTTTGGCGCTCTTTAATAGGAGGGCCGTCAACGGCGTGATGGTCAGGATCACAAAAATCACGATTCCCACTTGGGAGGTAGAAAAATAATTGATGCGGACAATGGCCGGGACAAAATAACCCCATATGCCCAACACGATGACTGCAATACTGGCCAACACCAAAACTGCGCTCATAAAGGCCTTGGCCACCTTTGCCCAACCGGCGGTATCCTGCTTACCCGCACGCCAATACATGATGAAACTCATGAAGGTAATCAGAATCATAAGATTCGACACCGTCATCTTGGCCGACATCACACCGAGCACGCCAAGGAGCGGATGGTGCGCACCTCCCATTTTCTGCGCTTCTTCCACACTGGCAACCAGGGAGTGCGGGGTCATCCAAACGGCAAGACACAGTAATAGACTGACCAGCATCCACAGCATCGGTTTGCGATATTGCGTTTCCGATCCTGGAATCCGATAGGTAATCCCCAACCAGAAATAATAGTTAGACCCGAGGAACAAAACTCCGATCAGCATGGCCTGAATAATGAAAAGCCAGGACAGAAAACCTCCCA
>JAOUPN010000037.1 GCA_029879905.1 Nitrospira sp.
CCCGCGTAATACCGTATTCTGTTTCAAGTCCAAACAGGCTGATCACATTTTCTCCACGATGACTGCAACGATGATTGATCCCACAACAAGAACCAACAAACCAATCCAGATTTTCTTATGCTTCTCCCAACTTTCTCTCAACCGTTTCTCTGTTGGTGATTCATCAGGAGGGAGTTCGGGATCACCGTGGCCAAACCCCTTCATGTATTCGCGATCTCGAATCCCCATGATCTCTCCTGGGTAATTTGAATCACCAATCGTTGTACAGCTCGTCAGGCGTGAAAAGTGAGACGAACGTCACAATCTGGACTCCCCCACCTTTCACTTTTTACCTTTCACGTTTCACGTCTTCAGATGATTTGATTCACCAGCCGCTCTTCCGTCTGGCGTCCGCGGCGGAACGACGAAATCCCGACGACCTGTTCCGGATGATGGTCCAATAGCTTCAACCATTCTTCAGCCGCATCGTCAGGCGGCAACATCTCCCCTTGACGGAACTCCTCCGTCACCGCTTCGAGCAGGTCCGCTGCCGAGACACCGGCCTGCACGCCGGATTGAATCGTCCGATCGATCGCTTTCTCCTTCGCCCGCTGCACGATCGACGACAGAATCGCCCCGCTGACGAAATCACTTCGATAGAGCACGGAATGTTGTCCGTTGCGCAACCTGATCGACAGGAGTCTATGGTCGTTCGTCCGACGAAAGATCGTATCCAACACCTGTTCAACCAATGAGGTCAGTGATTTGGCCTTGTCTCCCCCATGCGCAGCCACCAGCTCAGAATCAAGCGGCAAGGTATCCGCGAGATAGATCCGTAGAATGCCCGCCGCCGCCTCACGGTCCGGGCGCACGACTTTGATCTTCCGATCGATGCGTCCGGGACGCAGCACGGCGGGATCAATAAGGTCCGGTCGGTTCGATGCCAGAATGATGACCACGTCATGGAGCGATTCAATCCCGTCCATTTCGCTGCAAAACATCGGAACGAGCGTGCTCGAAATGTTGAACGACCGCGTCGCGCGCCTCGTACCCAAAATCGACTCCGCTTCATCGATAAAAATAAACGGCAGCGCGCCTTCTTTCCGTCGTGCCCGTGCTTGGGCAAACAGTTCGCGAACCATCCGCTCAGACTCACCCAGCCACATGTTGAGAATCTCGGGACCTTTCACATGGAGGAAGGCCCCGCTCGTCACCGGAGGACGCCCGCCGGATTCGGTCGCACCGCCAGGCTGTTCCTCCCCCAACAGCTTGGACAGACTGCCCGCCGCAGCCTGTCCGATCAGGGTTTTGCCGCAACCCGGCGGACCATAGAGCAGAAAGCCTTTAGGCTGAGCGAACTGGAACTGCTCGAAAGTCTTGGCATGAAGCAGAGGATACTCAATCGCTTTTCTGATCGCAGCAATCGCCTCATGCTGCCCTCCGATCTGCTCCCATGTCACCGTCGGCATATCATCGAGTACATGTTTGCTTCTTTTCCCCTCCGACAACTTTTCGATCGCAATGCGATAGGTCGGATCGATCCGAATCTCGTCGCCGGCTTTCAGATCAACCCCGGCCAACTCCGCAGACCGCTGCAAGATCAGCGACTGCCGGCCCATCTCCTGCTCGAATCGCAACCGGCCGTCGGCCATCGCTTCGGTCAGTTTCAGAATAGGGCCGTTCCGGTCATAGCCAAGCGTTTTAATGACGGTGTAGGCTTCATTGACAAGAATCTGTTTCCCGACATTGAGATCGTCTGAAGAGACACGGGGATCAATATTTGCGTAATACTCAGCCCCCCCGACGACGATCCTTGCCACCCCCTCTTCAGGAAGGTCCAATAACAAGCCGATCCGACTCGCCGGAGCGGTCAGTTTGGCCACCGCTTCGTTGACCTTTTTTAGCTCAGCCTCGCGCTGCTGATTCGACGCCGAAGCCAACACCACCGCATGCCGAAGCGCATACAGTATTTTTTGCCGAGGATCGTCTTCGGGAAACGCCGCCATACATTGCTCGATCAACTCCAGCGGATCCGTTCCGGTCTGGGTCGTCCGTTGGCCGCCATCACGACCACGTTCGTGGTCCGCCTGTTGATCTCCGACATCAATGGGACGATGATCGCTCATAACGCATTCCTCTTATCGGGAAACAGGCTGAGATTGAAGTCACGGCCCAGGCTGTTCAAGCTGAGAGCCTTGCCATCCATGAAACCCCAGGGGGTGCCTCACCCTGCTAGTTCACTGCTTGAAGGGTCACCTCGACGGATCGCCGTGTCTTGTTTCTGACCACGTCCACTTGCACTCGATCACCCACCTTATGCTTCTCCATGACGTCCATGAGGTCATCGATCGTCTGAATCGGCTTTCCCTCGATCGCTACCACGATATCACCGAGTTCGATACGCCCCCCTCGGCCTTCTCGCACACCGGTCAACCCGGCACGGTCGGCACCGCCCCCGCGCGTTACCTTCGCGATCACCAACCCATTGATCCCCCAACGCCTCGCAATCGCATCCGACACCAGCGACACGCCCAGACCCGGGCGGATCAATTTTCCATGCTTGATCAGCTCAGGGACGATTCGGTTGACGGTATCGACCGGTACGGCAAAGCCGATTCCGGCATAGGCGCCGCTGGGGCTGACGATTTGCGTATTCACACCGATCAGTCTCCCTGAACTGTCGAGTAACGGACCGCCGGAATTTCCAGGATTGATAGCCGCATCGGTTTGAATGACTCCTTCGATCGTCCGGTTCGACATCGACTTGATCGTTCTGCCGATCGCGCTCACGACACCGGTCGTCAATGTATGGTCGAGTCCGAAAGGATTGCCGATCGCCAAGACCTTCTGTCCGACCTGCAAATCATGTGAAGCACCGACGGCCAGCGGCTCCAGCACATTCTCGGGCCCCTGTATCTGCAGCACCGCCAAATCATGATCAGGATCGGCACCGACCAACTTGGCCTGATGTTCGCTGTGGTCGGCCAACGTGACCTTGATCGAACTGGCCCCGTAGATCACATGAAAGTTGGTGACGATGTGGCCTTGCGTATTCCACACGAATCCGGACCCGGACCCCTGCGGGACTTCCATGGTGTTCAACGACCAAAAGTCTCGCTTGATGGCCGTGTTCGTGATGAAGACCACCGACTTCGCCGCCCGTTCAAACACGGCAATGGTGGCCCGTTCATCCGCCCCCAATTCGGCAGGAGCCGCCGTAACGGGGCGTGGTTTGCCCTCCGGCCCCCTGTAGGACGCTCCCAATGGCTCGCCCAATTCGACGGCGACAGCTTGTCCGATCGACAGAAACAGACCGAGACCGACCGCCGCTCCGATCAATTCCGCTCGTGGTACGTTTCTCACCACTATTCACCAATGATCTGCAGAATCAATTCCCGTCGGCGAGCCCTGGTATCAAAATCGACCACGACAATTTGCTGCCACGTTCCCAACAATAACACACGGTCAGAAAAAGGAATCGTGACCGAGGGTCCCTGCAACTGGCCGCGCAGATGGCTATGTCCGTTGTCTTCACCGGGATTTCTCGTATTGTGCTGCCATTGAGGATCGGCCGGCACAATGCCGTCCCAAAAATGCTTGGTGTCTGCGCGGATACCCGGCTCATCCTCAATCACCATGACCGACGCCGTCGTGTGCTTGACAAATACCGTGACGATGCCTGAACCCAGCCCGGCTTCCGCCACTGCAGACGACACCTCTTTCGTAATGTTTTCGATGTGCGTATCGCCCGCCATCTCGATTCGCAGCGGAACCGTTTTGACCGCCATCATCCGCCTCCCGTCATCAATCCGCGCAAGTACCGTCGCTCTGCCCTGCTCAACGGGCCTCCACGCGCTTGCTCCAGAACGGCATCGAACACCCCTTCACCGGCCAACCCGCGCAAGGCCTCCATCACATCCTTGCTCAAGATCCCTTCCTCCGCAAGCGAATCCAAATAGGCAAAGGCTTCCGGAACTGTTTCATGTTTTCGTCGGTAGTAATCGCGTCCACGCGAACGATTATTGTACGCCTCAAGCTGTTCACAGGCGACGAGGATCTCTGCCAGTTGTTTCACCCACGGCTTGGCCTTCGCCAACTTCTCCGGATAGTAATAATAGAGCACCACGTCCTTCATCCACGGTGTCCAACGCAGTCCCAACTTGTTCAGAATCGGGCGAACAACCGTCAAGCGCCGCCGGAGTCGCCGTGCATGGCCGAGCCGCATCTCGACCTGCTCCTTCGCCCAGGGGGTCATTGGGATGCCCGCTGCTTCCAGCTCAGTCCCATGTCGAGATAAAAACGCTTCGGTTTCTCGTCCATAGATCGTCTCGGGATGAACGGCACGCCACTCACGTGGCCTCGTGGGAACCCCGTGCGCCTTTGCCCATGACCAAATCTTGCCGAAGAGTCGACGATCAAGTCCGGCGCGACTGACATCGTGCAACAAACAGGCAACTTGGTACTGAACGACTCGATCAGACGGGTGACCAAGCCGCTGTGCCACCGCCACGCACATCTTTGCCGTGCGCACCGCATGAGCCCGGTCGTAACCACGAATAATCTTCCCGCGTTTGAGCGGATGCGGATAGTCATAGAGACGCATGAGCTCTCGCACAAGCGGACGGGGGATTAAGAGGGATACGGACTTAGAGCGAATTGGCATCGTTGGATTCAAGCTGGAATAGATGAGGAGCTCTCACGTTCACCAGGAGAATATCGTCGGGTGAAAGAACGTGTCAAGGCGATCCTCTGAGCGTACCCCCCACCGCTCGCGCACAATGTCCGACTTTGCTATGCTCCGCACAAGCTCACCGCAGACGATCAAGGCAATTGACTGACTGGACACACGGACACACCCATTGGATATACGGACATGATCGACCCTTCATGCAAAGCCTGCACGAAAACCTGGCCGCGAGCCGATCATTTCATTGCGGATCTCGGACTCTCGAAAGCCTATCTCCACGATGACCAGTTCTTTCCCGGCTGGACCGTCATCGTCCTCCGGCACCATGCGACAGAGCTATTCCACCTGACATCGGCCGAACGCATGCAATTGATGGAAGACGTCACGACCATCGCCAGGGTACTCCTACAGGTCTATGATGCCAAGAAGATCAACTACGAACTCCTCGGCAACCAACTCCCGCACATCCACTGGCACATCATCCCGCGACTGACCAACGATCCGGCTCCCCTCGAACCGGTGTGGCGGGTCCCACATGAGCCGATCTTACGCCCCCAATCAGAACTTCAGGGAGAGATTCGTCGCATTCAGGACGCCTTTCACACGGAGCGATACGCCTAAACCACCGCTGCCTGCCGCAATCCGCACCGAACCACCAACGTGCGATTCGGTGCTATAATACACAACGTCTTCCCTACCACTTCGCGGGGGGCGCGGATTCTCCATGTATTATCGATTGGCGCTCGTGCCCCTCGGCATCATACTTCCCGTTTCACTGTTCGTCGGATGCCTCTCATCCGTACAAACGGTCGATAGTGCGCCGTCATCCCATATCGATGCTCCCTTGCCTATCTCTGATACTGTTTCAATGCAACCTGAGCCGGATGAACCCGCGACTGCGGCCCCTCCCGATATCCTTCTGCCCGATCATGAACAGCCTCTGCCCGTGATCACTGCGCTACGCGATGAAAACCGATTGTCCCCTGACCGGGCTGAAATACGGCTGCGCCTGGCGCAACGACTGTACCTCATCGGCGACCTTGACGCGGCGCTCGATGAATACCGTGCGGCACGCGCATTGAATCCTACCGATGCCGTCATTCACGCGCGACTCGGTGCGGTGCTCATGGTAAGACAAGATTGGAAAGCAGCCTCACTTGCCTTACAAGAAGCCGTTCGGCTGAATCCTGAGCTGACCGAAGCCCATTACAATCTGGGTAGCACACACTATGCGCTCGGTGACGTGCAAGCCGCGACGCGATCCTATCGGCGCGTCATTGAGTTGCAGCCGATGTTTCCTGAGGCCCGTTACCGCCTTGCCCTGCTCATGAAGCTGACACATCAGCACCAGGAAGCGGCAAACTTGCTGGAAGAGGCGGCCCTCGGTGGCGTACCGCAGGCGCAATACTTTCTCGGCAATGCCTATCAACATGGGCAGGGCGTCGACAAGAATATGTATCGCGCAATCACGTGGTGGTCTCAAGCCGCAATGCTTGGGTACCAGCCGGCAGCAGAGACCCTCTCCAAACTTCGCCGACAAGTGTTTGCTTTCCATCAGCCCGATCAGCGGCGCGAAGAATTGGCGGAGGCCTTTCGCCGCTACCGCCATCAGCTCTGGGAGGACTACCCGGGCCTGACCCAAAACGACCCGGATCAGTCCCTCGGGGCCACACTCTTTGAAGAGCACCAATCGGTAGAGGGCCTCACGATGCTCCTTGCCGAAGCCTATGCGCTCAGCGAACCGGCACAGGTCACACTCGCGCACCTCTACGAAGACGGATCGGAGACCGGCCCCGCACCACATAACCACCGCATTCTCGCGTGCTTTGAAACGACTGCGTCCGAGGGATTCCCTCCGGCCCGAAAAGCACTGGCCCGTATTTATGCAAAAGGGCTGGGGGTTCCGGTGAATCGCGACAAGGCCATCGCTTCACTCAAGGGTTTGCCGAAACAGGACGTGCAGATGCTGCTCGATGAACTGGATCTCCGCTGATACGCATGTCTGACTGGAATACATACTGGCGACGGTTCATCACCTCGCCGACCCTGCAAGGACTCGCGATCGGTCTGCTTGCCTCTCTGCTGGCAGGACTCGTCTGGGTTCCGGCCCCCACAATGTATGCCGCGCTTGACTGGGCCCTGTACGACACATGGATCTCTCGACGCACACCCATTACCCCAAGCCAGAATTTGATGATCATCGTACGCGACCCATTGATCGATGACCGGCTAGGATCCGGCCCGTTGGACGCAGCAGTACTCGCGCAATTGATCACGGACACCCATGAAGCCGGGGCAACGGTTATCGGCCTCGACCTACGGCTTGATCAGATCAACCCGGCACAACGTGGTGGGGCGACCAGCGATGCACTCCTGCGGGAAGCCCTCGTCTCATCCGGGCCTGTCATCACAGTCGCCGATCAAGACCTCCTACCGACGGCGAGTCTATCTGCACACCACACCCAAGGGCATCTTGCACTCACACCCCACAACGACCATGTCGTACGTCTTGCACCCTCATCTCTGGCCGTGGGCCCGAACACGATTCCTCCCTTCGGGTACATCCTCTCCATATCCGGCGATCAGAGATTGAGGGAGGAGCCCCCTTCTCATTTGATCAATTTCGTCGGCGATGGATCACTGGCCGATCTGCCCACTCTTCCCCTGTCATCGGTATGGGACGCCATGCAGCGGCACGATCATGAAACCCTATCTCACTGGTTCAACGGCAAGGTCGTCGTTATCCTTCCCAACCTGCTTCCTCATGGATCCTGGCTTCTTCCGACAGGGCAGCAGGTGCCGGCCATTGTCGCTCACTTGCACATTCTCAATGGTCTGCTGACCGGTGACTCCCTTCACTCCGTAGGCAGCATCGAGAAGGCCCTATTCACAGTCGCCTTCGCCACACTGATCGCCATATGTATCTTCCGTTTCCACGGAACGTTGCGCATTGTCTTGGCGACATTCGCCGTCGCGCTCTATCTCATCGTGCCCCTTGTCGCCCTGTCCGAATTGCAGCTGATGCTGCCGGTCACCTTGCCGATGACCGCATCGATCTTCGTCTTGCTCGGTGCCGCAGCCTGGACTTATGTGACAGCCGATCAACGCATGCGCATCCTGGAGCGGAATATCCTCCGATTCCAACAGGATTCGGCTGCGGTCAGGGAAGCCTTGATACTCCGGGAAAACCGGGCCGAGGCGCTGCAGGAAGATTTGGACGCAGCAAAAGAAGCAGCAGCCCGTTCCTCGACTCTTCAACAAGACCTGCTCAGGACCACCGAGGTCTTGCGTGCGGAATTAGCCGAAGTCCACGCACAGGAACAGGCCGCCCGATCAAAACTGGCACAGATGGGGCAGCAACTTCATGATCTCCGGGCTGCATCCACCGAATCAGGCATCATCGGCAATGCCGAACTTGAGCAACTGCGGAGAGAATGCCGACAGCTCGGGATCATGACCCAAGCCCCCTCCCTTCTTTCCATATTTCGGGACGTCAAAAAAGGAGCCGCCACGCCGTTGACTACCCTCCTGTTGGGCGAGCCCGGAACCGGCAAGGAGCTCTTCGCCCGGGCCATCCACAGACTGAGCCCACGATCCCGAAACGCATTCGTCGCCGTCAATATGGCCGCTGTGTCCCCGGAACTGTTCGAGAGTGAATTGTTCGGTCATATCAAAGGCAGTTTTACAGGGGCGATGTCGGACCGGCGCGGCTATTTCGAACTGGCAAACCGCGGCACGATCTTTTTAGATGAGATCGGTGATCTGCGATTGGATCATCAAAGCAAACTGCTCCGTGTGCTGCAAGAACGATCGTTCTACCGTGTGGGTGCCACGACCACCACGACTGTCGATGTGCGGATCATCGCCGCCACGAACCGCGACCTCGAACGCGGCGTGTCGGAAAGCTGGTTCAGAGAGGATCTGTACTTCCGTTTGAAAGGACTCGTCTTCAGGCTCCCGCCGCTCCGAGAACGAACCGGAGACATTCCGGCCCTCGCAGATGCGCTTTCGACCGATATCGCTGCACAGATAGCAAAACCGGCCCCCAAACTCTCGCACGAAGCCATGCGGGCGTTAATCTCGCATGAATGGAAAGGAAACGTCAGAGAGTTGCGGCACTGCCTGGAACAAGCCATTGTGCTCAATGACGGACCCGTTTTATCAAGAGAGTCTCTGCGCCTGACCGAACACCAGGAGCGAACGGACGATCGCGTGAAACAATTCCTCCCTGACCCCGCGAGCGACCACGCCGTCTTGCACTGTCTTCGGAGGCAGGGTTTCGATATGCAGGCTACGGCCAAGGCATTAGGATGGGACCGCAGCACCGTCACGCAACGGCTGAAAGGCCTGTGCTTCCATGCGCTCGTCGAATCCGACGGAGATCACGCCAAAGCCATACAGACCATCGCAGGAGATTCAAGTCATCTGCGCACCGTTGAGCTCAAACTGACGGACTACCACCAGCATCTCCTTTCAGTGATCGAGCCGTTCTCATCTGCTGAGGAGGCTCTAGTAGACTGCAAACGGCGATTCAAGAATCTGCCGGACAGACACTTCGCCTCACTTGAGACTCTCGTGAGGAAACAGTTTCGAGACACAACGAAACTCACAACCGACCTCCCCAAACAAATCCCGTCTCTTTGACCTACGCTACAGGACTTACATCATATGGGGTTTATGCGGCTAGTGCCTAGGTAGGTCCAATCCATGATGTTTTTCGAGATGTACAGAACCAGAGACGAAGGCGTTGAGGTTGGGAACAGGCCGACCATACGACCAACAGACTTACGATCACACTCTTAAGGGCAGTACCTCACGAGTGATTTCTCCGCTCTGTGCCTGACGACACGAACAGACACTCTAGGCGTGATCCAACACCCTAAGGAGAGCTGAACAGCCCTTCAGATATCGGCACGCGAGCCGACGGAGCGGCCTTTGACCGACAGCGCCCGCTCGGCCTGTACGATCGCCTCGCGCAGCACGGTCAGTCCCTCATCTGCCTTTTTCGTTTTCGGCAGGGTGTTCACAAAGCGCGATGCGGCCTTCGCCAACATCCGCAATCGTTCTGTTATCTGTTCTGTCCTTGCAGATTCTTCTGCCGACGATGCGCGATTCTTCGCATGACGTCTGCGCGGACCGACATACGGCTGAGGAGCTACCGGATTATCCTTTTCGAGTTCTGGTCGATTGAATGCCATAGTGCATCCTCCAAAATGGCACTTAGAGTACCATAGTTCGTAGAAAATTTGCACCGGCAGTGGAGATGGTCGACTCTGTCGTTCACGAAGGCCAATGGCACCCAGGCCTGACGGTCTTGGCATCCTTACCGGGAAAGGTCCCTACGTCATCGGACCCACCCCTCCCGTGCTCCGCCTCATTGCATGAGGCGATCTATTTACCGGAAAAAGCAAAGGTCACTTCGGCCCTGTCCCCCTGGGACACAGTCACTGTCTGACGTTTGAGACCCAAGGCCGGATGCCAGGCGATCAGTTCATATTGCCCAGGCGGCACCTGGTCGATCGTGAATCCACCTTCACGGTCGGAGATGGCATAGTACGGCGACGTCACGACATAGAGCCAGCTCTGCATGAAATCATGCCGGTTACAATGCACACCGACGACATGGCTCATTTTGAGCACACCGGCAGTAAACGTCTCTTCAACCACCGTATCAGGACGGATCTCCCGGTTATGAACCGTTCTCAGAATCAGCCCTTTGTCGTCTTTCGATGAAACCGTATGCAGGATATGCTTGACCCGATCATGGTTGAGAAACCGCACCGGCTCATCCGCAGCGAGTACACCGGTGAAGGGGCCGAAATTGCAGCCCTTCGTGAGAATTTCAAGCGAGAGGTGCGTACCTTCGCCGTAATGAAATACGCCCTCTCCCGGTTCTTCACCCCGGGAATGTGCCGAGACAAACTGTTTACCGGATGTCACCCCTTCAAGAACGACGACCGCCCCTTTCAACCATCCATCGGAGACGGACACTTCATGTACGCTCCGCTCAGTCCCGCACACCTCTTGATCTTTCTTCACCTGAAACTGTTTCGAAGGCGGAACGGTTCCTTCAAACGACACGCGCCCAGAGATCGTACCACCGCCTTCCACCTCCCTGACATCGTAAGCCCCGGCTACACTCACCGACCCTAAGACAGCCAACGCACAGACGAGGCCGAGGCAGCAGACCTTTCCCTTCATCACGGGAACCCTCCCTATCTCATTTGCTCGTTCCCACGTCAGAGGATTCGAGCCTTCCGGATGTTATTTCACAAACTGGAACCCGGCCCACACGATATAGTCGGTTTCAAGCTGTGGACCTGCGAGGTCCTGATAAATAGGGACTCCGCCCTCCACCGCAATACGATTCTCGATACCCATCCATTCGGGAAAGAGGAAATTCACTCCACCCATGATATCCAAGCGCTGGCCTCCCCTGCGTAGAGGGTCAGCCGTCGGCACCATCATTGGATTCAGACTGTTATCACGCCCACTGTAATCATCCCACCACCCATAATTGAACCGAACGGAAGTACTGATCCAATTCGACCATCGGTAGGCACTCCACCCGGTGACGTGATAATTGTTGCCGAGGGAATAGCCATATTTGTTCGTCCCGATCCGATGGGTTCCGAGAGCCTGGAGTCCCCATGAATAATCGGAGGTTTGGCCTGTGTAAGTCAGCCCCGGCAAAAAATCCACGGTCCCGGATCCCAAGCGCATCGGATAGGGGAGAACCGAAACTCCCATCGGAGTCCCATCCGAAGGCTGAAGATCGCCCGTCGGCAAACTGACACCGATATTCAGATGAAACCGATGGGTCCCGATACTAGGAGCCTCTATTGCCCAAAGGCGCCACAGCGTGGAGAGCTTAATGTCCCCGAAGCCGCCCGATTCCGTCTGAAATTGGCCTCCCATTCTTGTGCCATGATTCATGCTCTTCTCAGCGTATGGAATCATCGCCATAAGCGTCACCGTCTTGTTGAACCCATACATCGCGCTGAACATATACATGTTCATATGCATATCTTCCGGCGCGATCTGGTACTGCTTCAAAACCGAATCCAGAGATTGCGTCATCGTACCGGTTCGGTTTTCATCCATATTCATCCGCATGTAGCGGAACGACATCATGAATTCCCCTTCATTGTGCGTATGGTCTTGCATCACACCGAGCGGACCATGAGAATCCGGCCGCTCCGGCGTGTAGAAGTTCCCCGTGGTCAAACGTTGTCCTTTTTTTGCGATGCGCTCCGCCAACGGCTCTTCCACCCAGTCCATCAATCCGTCCAACAAGGCCGCATTGGTCTTTTCTCCTCCGAACGTGAACAGACCGATAACGACCGACAGAATGACAATGCCCCGTCTCCAAGAAATATGTTCCTTTCCATATCGCATCATCAGCATAACCCTTCCCTTGTAAAAAAAGTCTACAGGTCTCCACCCTGGAGCGTCACCCTCCGGCCTTGGTTATTGCACATGGAATACCGTCCCATCTCGACCGGGAAGACCACGAATTCACACTCCGGCAATGAGCTGATGATTCACCCTCATCTTCTTGCTGATACCATCCTAAAACGATGCTGTAACAGAAGGCTAGGGCAACCTCAAGCATCGTGGTCATCCTCACTTTCCAAGCTAAAGTACCGCCGGGCAGGGAACAAGTCTTACTTGCTCATCGATGCACCATCTGCAACACAAAATAACCCCTCACACACCAGACGGCAGAAAACACAACATACTTTCCTTTCCCTGATTCTTCCTCGATCGGGACGGAAAGCCCTGGACACCGCCCTTGCATCGCTCATCGAAGACAGAGCACAAGAATCACTACGCCCCGTATTCTCGGCCCTTACATCCTCCTTCAAAGGAGTCGTCAGACCGTCCTTCACTACGCGCATTGAGCGAGCACTACCCTAATAGGCCTTCCATGTTTACTCTCTTCCCCTCGTCTAGAACTGCACCCGTGCTGGTTCCACTGCGCCTGTCGAGCGAGCGCCGCCCATAATTTGAGAGTACGGTTAGCCTCACATGCGCGCTCGGGGAGCAAAGAATCAGTCCAGGTGTCGTTCCGTCTCTCCCATGCGGGGATAGCCCCGCATGGGATGAGGGGGTCGTCATCCCCGCATCATTCCAGCAAGCGTTCTGATCTCGCAACTTCTGAATTTCCCAAGCTAATTACGCGATTCAACAACCTTTCTCCCTCGGCATTCCGATTGCTCAAGCACCAAGCCAACGGGGCACAGGCACGACAACCAGAAAGGAGGTGGTTCGCAAAGCCTCAGCCCGGTTTTGAGTTGTGAGTGTTGAGTTATGAGTTAACGGTCTCATCAAGAAGGAGGTTGCATCATGAACGGTCCATCGAAAGTCTCGTCGGGAAATATCGCCCCCAAGGTTGTGGGGACACAAACCGGCTCAAAAGAAGTACTCCTGTTCACAGGGGTGGGAATCTGTCTCGGAGGCGTCTTGCTCGCAGCCTGGTACTACGGACAGTACAGCACCCAACCCATCATTGCCCCGGCCACAGCGAAGGTTGAGAGGACCTCTCTACCGGCCGTCGTCACACAACCCGTGGCATTCAATCATGTAGGCACGTCCATCACCACGCCCTCTCCTCTGAGCGGTCCTGTTGTGACACCCTCTGACAGGGTCATTCATGAGGATGTGTATTTTGAGGCAGGCCGGAAGGGGTTAACCGACGAAGCCAAGGCCCAGATTGCCGCCCGAGCCGAATTTCTCACAGAGCATGAGGATTATGGGATCTTGATCCTGGGCTATACCGACCAACAGGGATCGACCAGCTACAATAAGACATTGGGACTCAAGCGAGCGGAGACCGTGAAGGGAGAACTGACGCGTGCCGGTATCGCCGAACACCGAATCGCTGCCGTGAGCTTGGGTGAAGAAGGTGTCCTCTGCGTGGATAACAGCGAGATCTGCCGACATCTCAATCGCCGTGCCCACCTGGAACTCCATAAAATCGGCCAGGAACATATGACGACTCCCGCTGCCGTCACCATCCCTGCGGATACTGCCGAATCGGAAGACAGGGATTCGACCGACCAGGATGAGACCGATCTTGAAACAGAGGACATCCAACCTCCGAACCCTGAATCGGTTCCCGGCAGCTAAGTTGCTATCGGATACTGCTCCTGCCCAACGCGTCATGCTCCGGCAGGAGCGGTTCCCCGGTTGCCGAAACAGAACCTCCTGAGACTTGTTAGGTGAGGCGATGTACGACTACAGGCGGTGTGCTACGGCTAGGACACAGATGTTAATTGGAAAATTTTCGGCGGCCTTTCTTCGGCCCTTGCCACTTCCACGGAGGGATAGGATTACGGTCTGCCCACAGTCCCTTGCCGGCCGCTATTGCCAAATCCTCTTCATCCCGATAGGTTTGACGTTCGTTCCCCCCTCTTTGTGACCAGGCAAGTCCTTCTTTAATCAATTCGTACGCGATGTTCCGCCCATCCGGGAGAAAAATGTCGGCAACGATCTGCCCCTCCCGATTCCGCTGAATGCCTCGAACCACAACCTCTCGAGTTCCCACATAGGCCTGGGTGACCTGTTTGGCCTTGTTCCCATACGGCTGTTTTAATTGAGGGCAATCGATGCCTTTCAGCGCGATGACCTCAATACGCCCTTTATGGTGGATCGAAATGCGATCGCCTTCATGCACGGCGACGACTCTTGCGACAAATTCGGCCCATGAGAGAGCCGGATAAACGACAACAACGGTAAACACCGCTGCCATGATGAGATGTCGTATTGCCATAAGGCCATATCCTACCGTTCGTACCTACGCGGGACAATCAATTCTCATTTTGCGGACTCACATCGAACGCCACCTTTTCTCTCGGGACAGGTCGACGTTCCAGACTGATCATTGACGCGCCCATATCACTGCATCCCCACAAATACACTGACAAATTCGTCCAAGAACGACATTCGCCATTTGGGCGGGTCTTGTGGTAATCTCAAAGCTTGTTGATGGTTACAATTCTATCCCTCGCGCCTTCCTCAATCGTTGTGTGCTCCGCGCGATTGATATTCTTGTTCCACATCCATTCCAGCGGCTCATGTTGCCCTACGGCTGATGAGACTGCTTGGGCTTAACAAAGATCATATGAGAACGGCAGGCTTCACCGTCCAATATCATTGAATCGCTTACGGCGTCGACTTGCCGATTTTCCAGGTGTCAGGGGTTCTTGCCACAGGCCGACACCGAAGGAAGCCTTGATGAGACAGGTCACCCTTAGACACCTGATGACATGTATCGATGGATTTTCCCGGCCGGAACACGGCTTGCACCACAAAGGAGACCTTAATGGATTCAGATAACACTCAGAACTCATCGGCGCAATCCACGTGGGTCCGTATCCCGAATGGGACAAAAGTTCGTCACCGTTCTGAGTCCTATACCGGCTTCATCGACGGCCTCACAGAAATCGTCGAGGGACCAAGTCGTAATCCGGACGGAAAAACACAGTACCGAGTAAATATCGGGGGCGGAGTCAGACTGCTCGTCTCGGAGGAAAACCTTAACATTCTGCTCGGCAATGATGGTCTCGTGATGATCGGAAAAGAAAAAGAGGGGTATCGCCGGTTTATTACAACGCGCCTCCGCTCCTCATTGGATGAAGATCGGTTCGTCAAACCGGCATAACAACTGCCCGACCGGCGAAAGTAGCAACGGCACCCCTGCCTAACGAGGTTTTTCGTCCTGTCGATAAATATTTTCCTCATTCTTATGAGCCGGTTACACACTAGACGGCCTTGAACCTCTCTTTTCACCATCGGGAAATGTGGTAGTATCGCCTCTGTAAGGATAGCCCGTCGATCCTGCGCGTCCATACTCCCTCCCAGACCCTACGCGATCGATTTCGGTTTCATGCGCCCCCTAGGGATTTTGCCTGTTCCAGAGGCACAGGCTATCAGCCATAGGTCGCAACACCATCGTCCGCATGATCACTACGCGAATGAAAGGATCAACACCGTGAAGATATATTCATCCTGGGACGCCGGCAAAACCTCACGCAAATCGAATCGGACCGTTCTAAAAGCCAAGATCCGTTGGGATGTAATCGGCCTTCAGGACCCAAAACTCAAGGCCACGGCTCCATCGATGGAATACATCCGCAGCCAGATCATCGCCATGGCAAGTCAGGGTCTGGGAGCTCATTTGCATGCTGATGAAAAGAATGCACCCAGAAAGCCAGCCGGCAAGGCAACGGATTCGATCCGTAAACGGCGGCGTAGCGCCACCTCATAACTTTCGTTCATGCGCCACAGGCGAAGAAGAAGAACATCATCAAAGGTAAATCACCGCCACACAGGGGATTCGGCCGGCTCTGAGGGATTAATGACGCAACTCATACTGTACGGCACTGAGGAGGGCTTGTGTGTTAAAGGGCTTCTGAAAGATCTGGCGCGCCCCTAGCAACTTCGCCTTCTGTAACTCCTCTGATGACGCCCCCGTCATGGCAATCACCTTGATGTCCAGGAATGCCTTCGTGAGTTCCAAGATGAGGTCAAGACCGTTCATTTCCGGCATTGCGATATCGGTAATGACCAGATCTGCGGGGCATTCGCGAAAGAGTTCAAGGCCATGCCGTCCGTTCATTGCTTCAGTGACCTGATAGCCTGCATCTTCGAGAATCAGCCTTAACAACATCCGCACGCATTCTTGATCGTCGATCACTAAAATCGTTGCTGACTCCATTACGACCTCACAATCCGGTTACAGTCTGATCTCTTGAGCGAGCCTTTTGATACGGGAGTAGCCCTCGCGGCTTGTACCACCTTAAACGGTTAGACGGACATGCGCGATCCCCAAAAGAGGTACGTCTTAAGAGGGACAGGGATTTCACCTACATACCTCCACCATATACGGGCATCGCCATTACTGCCTAATGGATCCGGTTAGCTTTAATTTCTGCTTGTTCGTGCACGGCACATCTTCCCATCGGCAGATGCCGCCTGATCCTGGACTTCGCAGCTGGAGTAAGTTCTGTGGATTTTCTAGGTGTCTGATCCCTCATCTACACGGCGAGCCATCCAATCGATCGAGGAATCCATGTTCAAAATAGCGCGGGGCACACGAAGTGATTGTATGAAGATAGGAGAACCGCTGATGGGGTTTGTCCCGTCGCCAAGAACAAAGGGGAAGGGCCCTGTACATGCGGTGCGTATCCCGTCGCGCAAATTATGAGCGCTCCGGGTCGAACAAAGTTCTGTGTGCTCCGGGTCGGGACAAGAGACAAGATACTGGTGGGGTTTATCCGCGCGCAATAAATTCGATACGGCACAGAATAGCGCGCGGGTCACACGAAGTGCGGTATGGAGCCGGCGATCCGGATTGAACGGACGACCTGCGGTTTACGAAACCGCTGCTCTACCAACTGAGCTACGCCGGCATCCTCGACAAAGGGGCATCGATCGGACGTGGTAACTCCGATCGATATAGTGAACCGCCATGATACTGACCGCCGTACGGACTGTCAACGAAGGAGATACGCAAAACGTTATTTCTCTGGTACCACATTCATTGGCTGTTGAGATCCTCCTGAACTCTTTTCAGCAGGTTCTGCTTTTTTCTCCGGAGCGGGCGGTTTGGGGTTATCCCCCTTGGCCATCGGGTGAATCCGTACGACCGCACCCTGCCCGGGCGGTGGAGAGCAGAGGGGGTGCTGCCCATTCCCGAATTGCTCTCTGGCAATCTGGATGACTTCACGGCGCGCATAGGTACACAGTTCACCGGCGACGACCGTTCCGTCCCGATCGATATCAGCCAACCCCTGTAACCCCCGTAATAATTGATAGGTGAATAACCCGTGCTTCCCCGGCTCATAGGCATGTGCCTCCTGAAGCCTTCTGTTTCCCACCATCCACATGACCCGGTCCGTTTCTTCGTCCGCTCCAATCCCCCAGTCGGCATGAGGCGTCTTGGCCGGGTTCACGCCGGGGAACGGATCAAGGGAGACATCAAACATCATGATGGCCCGTTGAATCGGCAACCGGGACAGCACTTCCTGTATATGACGCACAGGATAAAGCCGCTTCGTCGACGTGGTAGCGTCATCGAACGGAACCAGTGATACGGCACCATCCGTTCCGTTCACCAATGCCCGTCCCGAAAAATACACATAGACGACGGTAGACGCATCCACCTGTTTGGGAAGCCATGTATCGAATGTCTCCGCGAGATCCTCTTTTAAGGCACGGTGATCACGCAACACACGAATGCGTTCGTCCGGCACTCCGCCTATTGCGCTCAAATATGCCGCCATAACCTCCGCGTCTCGCCCGGCATACATGACTTGAGGCATATGATTATCGCGGAATGCCCCGATCCCGATTGCAATGACGACAGCTTTGCTCCGCTTGGGTGTCACGAACGGCTTCGGTGGAACATCGATGCCCGAAGCAGCGGCATCAGTAATCCAATTTTCAGGCTTCACCGAAAGGGTAAATTGCTTGGGTAACGGAGACGGCGACAATGACGTACCGCTACGCACACCCAAGGTCAGCTCCGCACGTTCTATATGTTCAAGATCCGCCACCCGATTGGTAATCGAGGTCCGTTTGACTTCCTCAGGCTGCATATTCCCGATCAAGACCGTCGGAGGAAAATGTCCGGACAAGGTCCCGTCCCCTCCGATCAGCACTTCCACATCCTTCGCCTCGATCTGCCCGGAATTTCTCACCTCTACATCGATCGTGATGGACTCACCCGGCTGGACCATGTGGTCCTGACTCTCATCACGGACGATCGCATGAAACTCAAGAACTGTCGAGGTCGCAGGCTCTCCGGTAAAGGCAGACGGTCCGGCAGACGGGATATTCCCGAGTATCGGCGCCCCTCCGGCAGCCGGAGGCGGAGACGAGGCTCCCGTCTGATGAGTCGTTTTTGCGATGCTCGTCGAAGGCGCAGCGGACAGGTTTCCGGCGTAGGTCCGAATCTCCGAAGAGCCGGAAACCTGCTTCAGCAAACCTTCTCCCACGGCCTCGATTGCTTGCTGAACGATGGGTTCCAACCCTGTCACCTGACAAGACTCTCCCTGGACCTCTACTTCACCATGACCTTTACCTTGGACTTTAGTGCTGAATACCATGGTGCCGTCGGTCGAAAGTACCGCCAACTCTGTCCCAAGTGTAACGGTTGCCGGATACGTTCCTGGAACTTGCTGCGGGATGACAAGATCGACCTGCTTGAACCCCAATCCGACTTCGATGAACCCATTGGTACCTTCGGCCTGTTCAAGCCCTAATTGGGGAGTCACGCTCGTAAAGGCCTGACCAAGTTTTTTCGGCAAAGCCTCGGCAAGCATATCTCCCATCGGTAACGTACTCGATTTTCCACAAGCATCCGTATACGACGCCAGTGAGGTCGTCACACTAGGCGAGAGCCAGAGCGACGGCGTCAACCTGATCGGCTCGATACTCTCGGCTGACGGGTTGTCACTGCGTTTAGACCAGAAACACCCGCTGCTGACCAGTATCAAACTCAAAACGAGACCCACGGCGATGGAGCGATGATATGCGGATTGTCCAGGTTGCACGTACCGACATCCTCTCTCAAACTGGTTATATCAAATTCCCTAGACCGTACAATTC
>JAOUPN010000201.1 GCA_029879905.1 Nitrospira sp.
ACACTCCCCCCGACTGCGTACGCACAACACTTCGATACGGTATCGTTGTGCCTCTCAAAGGGCCTCGGCGCACCGGTCGGCTCGTTGTTGATCTCAAGCCGACAAGACGTCATCGAACGCGCGCGCCGGTTTCGCCGAATGTACGGAGGGGCCATGAGACAGGCGGGTGTCCTTGCCGCAGCGGGCATCTATGCGCTGGAGCACCATGTCACACGACTCCAGGAAGATCATACCCATGCAAAAAAACTGGCGCGTCTCCTTCAACAAATTCCATCCGTGCGTATCTCGGCTCAGCATGTCGAAACGAATATCGTGATCTTTGAGGTCATCGATCAACGACGCACACCGCAGGAAATCGTGGCTGCGTTGAAACAGCAGGGAGTGCTGATCAATGCGGTCGGCGGACGCTCTTATAGAGCCGTGACTCATCTCAATATCTCTGCGAAACAAATTGAGGAGGCGGGAACGATCTTCGCTCGCGTCCTCACGTCGTAACTCCTCTTACATTGACACCACTTCCGACGACACATAGAATGCGTAAATAAATCGAACGACGGCAGTGGCCGTCTCATGCGGTGTCTCGGGCCGCAAAACAGGACTGATCATGGATGCAAACACTACGACGGATGTTCCCACTCGCGAAGAGCTGAATGCCGAATTGTTGGACGTTCCCGAACCACCGGAACAGCCCGAGATTCCTTCTCCCCCGGGATTTGAAGAGAGCGTGGACGTGGCCCTTCGGCATGTGAAAGGCCGCCGCGGAGGCGACCTGGTCGGCGTGATCTTGGTCGGATCAGGGGCGCGGAGGGCCGTGACGCCCCATAGCGATATCGACCTGATCGCGCTGGTAAAGGGACAGACCAACAGCCATGAAATTCTTCGTGCCGGCACGCGTCTGATTGACATTCGATACCATGGGCACAAATCGGTCGAGGACGAACTTCTCTATTCCTTCAGGCTCCCCTCCCTCATGAGAAAGGGGCGCATCCTCTTCGATCATGACGGAATTACCGCAAGACTGATCGAAAAAGCCCATCAGCGCTTTCGCCAAGGTCCGCCGCCGGCTACGATCAACGAACAAATCCGCTTGAAAGCCGAGTGTTACCACTGGCTGGGAAAAGCCGAAGATCTCGTAGGAAAACCAGGCACCGCCCAATACCTGCTGACGCTATTTTACGAAGAATGCATATCGGCGTTTTTCCGCCTCAGAGGATTCTGGATGACCGCCCCGGTGGACATTCATCGTTTTATGCATTCCCGCGAGCCCGCACTTGCCGATGTGGCCGGACAATTTCTTTCCGCGACCGACTTAGCCGAACGGCTAAACTTTGGGCGACAATTTGCCGATCTTCTCTTTAGGGATGTCCCGAATCCGGCCCGTATCGATTGACGAACCGGGCCGGACACGTCGTGTGCTAGACTCACAAAGGCTTCCGTGTATACACGACGTTCGGGCTACGCGCCGCTACCCCATGATCCCGTTCGGGCATGTGGCCACCTCTCGCATTGAAACATTCACGAAGGAGCGGTTATGGAGTTGGGATTCGTCGGTTTAGGCAAGATGGGCATGAACATGGTTACCCGCCTGCGTCGGGACCAGCACCGAGTCGTTGTGTTCGACCGATCTAGCGACCTTATCACACAGGCAGAAAGCCAGGGTTGTATCGGCTCCGTATCACTTGCCGATCTGGTCGGGAAACTCAGTGCTCCGCGTGCCGTGTGGGTCATGGTGCCGTCAGGCGCACCGACGGAAGAAACCATTCAAGCCGTCGCGGCACTGTTGCAACCCGGCGACACCATCATTGACGGGGGAAACACTCGCTTCCATGACGATGTGCGTCGCGCAGATGCACTCAAACAATCCGGCATCCACTACGTGGATGCCGGGACCAGTGGTGGAATCTGGGGACTCAAGGTCGGCTACTGCCTTATGGTGGGGGGCGAAACCGAACCCGTAACCCGGCTGGCTCCGGTCTTCAAGACCCTGGCCCCGGAAAACGGCTGGGCCCATGTCGGCGGCGTCGGCGCCGGACATTATGTGAAGATGGTCCATAACGGCATCGAGTACAGCATGATGCAAGGATACGCCGAAGGATTTGAATTGATGTCGAAGAGTCCCTATCAACTGGATCTGGCCCGTATCGCGGACCTCTGGATGCATGGCAGCGTGGTGCGGTCCTGGCTGCTCGAACTCGCGGCCGACGCGCTCAAAGACGACCAAAAACTGGAAAAGTTGAAAGGATACGTGCAAGATTCCGGAGAAGGCCGCTGGATGATTGCCGACGCCATTGAGAAAGATGTGCCGGTACCGACCCTCACTGCGGCGCTCTTCACGCGGTTCCGATCGCGGCAAGACGAATCATTCGCAGAAAAAATGCTGGCGGCCTTACGAAATGCCTTCGGTGGCCATGCCGTTCGACGGTAGTGCTTGGCCTGTGACAGAACACCGCTATGACCCCAAACACGCACCGCATTGAACAGAGCCATGCACAAGAGACGTTGCCGCCCGTCGATCCCTGCACGGTGGTCATTTTCGGCGGATCAGGCGATCTGGCGCGCCGCAGGCTCATTCCTGCTCTCTATAACTTGCTCCTCGACGGTCTGTTACCCTCGAACTACATCGTGCTGGGGCTCGGCCGTACGCCGATGAGTGACGAGGAGTTTCGTGCCGTCGTGCGCGACGGGGTCGTCAAACATTCACGGCAGGCCCTGATTGAAGATACCTGGAACACCTTTGCCCGACATCTGTTCTATCTGGCCGGAGGAAATGACGACCCCGAAACCTACGCGCGGCTCAAAGCGCGCGCGGAAGAGCTTGAACGCTCGTTCCAGTTGCCGGGGAATCGCATTTTCTATCTCAGCATTCCCCCCAGTTCCTTCACACCTGTCTGCGAGGGGCTGGCACGGGCC
Source organism: Nitrospira sp. (assembly GCA_029879905.1). Classification (GTDB taxonomy): domain Bacteria; phylum Nitrospirota; class Nitrospiria; order Nitrospirales; family Nitrospiraceae; genus Nitrospira_D. The sequence continues at coordinate 2,911 of JAOUPN010000201.1, forward strand.
GGACTCTCCGGAACTCCCACAGCCCAGTCACCCTACGCGAGAGTCATCGTAGAAAAACCGGTCGGACGTGACTTGACCTCAGCCCGCGCCATCAACGAGGTGACAGGCCGGGTCTTCGACGAATCACAAATCTTCCGCATCGACCATTATCTCGGCAAAGAGACGGTACAAAATCTCATGGTCGTACGCTTCGCCAACAGTATTTTTGAGCCGATCTGGAACCATAAATATATCGACCACGTCCAGATTACGGTGAGCGAGGCTGAAGGAGTCGGGACCAGATCGACCTACTATGAGGAAGCCGGGGCGTTACGTGACATGGTCCAGAACCACCTTCTCCAACTCCTGTCCTTGGTTGCGATGGAACCGCCCTATTCGCTGGACCCGGATGTGGTACGAAATTCCAAGATGGAGGTCTTGCGCTGTCTCAGGCCCATCACCTCAAAAGATGTGGAAACATGCACGGTTCGAGCGCAATACACTGAAGGCACCGCACACGGCAAACCGGTGCCCGGATATCGGCGCGAAAAGGGCGTCAAACCGGACTCCATCACCGAAACCTACGTCGCCTTAAAATGCTTTGTGGAAAACTGGCGATGGTCCGGCGTGCCGTTTTATCTACGGACAGGGAAAGCCCTGCCGTTGCGGGCCAGTGAAGTGGCCGTGCAGTTCAAGGAAATCCCACAGATCCTCTTCAATGCCGATCCACAGATGCCTCAAGCTCCCAATGTCTTGGCCTTGAGAATTCAACCTGAAGAAGGGCTGTCACTCCGTATCGTTTCGCGAGTCCCTGGTACGAGAGCTCAGACTCACCCTGTCGAGATGAACTTCAAATACGGTGAAGTCTTCGGACGACCGTCGCCTGAAGCCTATGAACGCCTCTTGCTCGATGTCATGGCCGGAGATGCATCCCGCTTCATGCGGCGTGATGCCGTGGAAGCCTCTTGGACTTGGATTACCCGGATACTCGACGCTTGGGAAAAATCAGGACAGCGCTGGCTACCGGAATATCAAGCCGGAACCTGGGGCCCGGTCGAAGCCGATCGTCTCATCCAACATGACGGTCGCACCTGGCGGATGCTGTAGAAGATCGACCTTCAGGAGAGCGGGTCACTCTCCTATCATGATTCGATAAGCTGCTTTGCAATCTCCCCTCGTTTCCCGATCCCTCCGATGAATTTCACAAATTCACCGTTTCGGTACAAAGCCAACGCCGGCAGAGACATAATTTCCAGTTCGGCAGGAATTTGAAAATTCTCATCCGTATTCATCGTGAGCACGAGGAGATCAGCCCCCATCTCCTCGTGCAACTGTGCGAGTTCCTCCATAAGCACATGACAATGGCCGCAACCAGGCTTCCAGAACCCCACCAACACAGGGGCCATACTGGCCTCGACGACCCGGTCGAACTCTCGATCAGTGATCGCGTGAAGCATATCTCGTTACATCGAGGCCTGTTCGAACGGAATCTGCTTACGACAAGGAAGAGTCATCAACCGCCCCCGCTCATGCAGAACGACATCATCGGTAACGGGAAGAACCTCATGAGTCGACTCACCTATATGGCACGAGGATGGGTGTACCACGGTTGCCGTCAACTTCCGCCGTCACAGTGCATGGGCAACAAGGGTTTCAGTACGTCGGCAACATGCTCCGCAAATACTCGATACCCGGCCGTGGAGAGATGAAGACCGTCGTTTGAATACTCACGCACCAATTGGCCGTCGCCCGAGTCAACGGTAGCAGAAAACAGGTCGACAGCGGCAAGATGTGCCGAGGCGGCATGGCTTAGAATCAACCCGTTTAATTCGTCCCGCCTGGCAAGATGATCGGCCACCCACTCCTGTCCTTCCCGACTCCGTTCGTAGCCCTCCACTCGAATTGATGGAACCGTCACAGGAACAGGATGCCCTCCGCCGGCAAGAACCAATTCATACATCTTTACCAAGTTCGTCAAGATCTCCTTGGGCGATACGTTCCACCCCAAATCGTTCGTCCCTCCCAAAATCGGCACATAGGCCGGGTTGTGACGCACAACATCCCGCCGAATCCGCAACGCCATGTCGCCGGTCAGTTCTCCACATACCCCGCTTGTCTGCACGATGACCCGGCATCCCAGAAGGTCCTGCACAAATCGACCGTACGGCGTCTCTTGCCCCATCGGGCTATCTCGCGTGGGGGCTTGAAACCCCGCAGTGAGACTGTCACCGAAACAAATAATCAGCATTGCTCGCACCATATGTCCGCGTAGGGCATTGTTCCGGAGTCCCGGAATGCATGACTCATCTGCCGGCAGACATTCTATCGCTCTTCTCGACTTCCGGCAACGCACGCAACCGGTTTGCCACCTTGGAAGCCATCTCGTAGCGAACACCGATTTTCTTGACGAAAACCCCGTCTCCCGGTAGGTGTTACTGCATGACCGATCTCAAAGCCGCACAGGACATGCTGGCCGCAGCCGTAGCCGCCAAAGGAACAGAGGATCCTGAAATTTCCTCCGTCAAACGCATTCTGAAATTACTGGATAAGACGGCTAAATCGAACCGCACCTATGGGTCGACCAACCCTGTGGCTCAAAAATTTTCGCAGCAGCTGTTCGAAGAGCTGACCGGTCATCTCACAACCTACGTAAAGTTCACATTCCTCGTTCAGCTGTCGGAATTACTGTTCAACGATACCGTCGTGTACGAGACAGAATCGGACAGCGGAGGCGAAAGCTTTGCGTTCAAACTCTACGCAGACGGCATTCGAGAACTCTCCATGTATCAAGGGCTTGCTTACGAAGACATGATGTTCTTCCTGGATTCGCTCTGGGGGGACGTCGACTCCACTCAAGACGACGACGATATCGTCACTCGGCTTTGGACCCGCAACCTCTCGACGATTTCCCTCGTCACGGCGGAAGAAGTCGCAAAGTCCTCGATCGATAGTGACAGCGCCGCGCCGGGCAGCGGAGGCATGAATTCCCTGGACTCCACGTTACGGGAAATGCTGGATCGTGAGCACAAACAGAAGGGGAAGGCGGCAGGGGGAGCCGAAGACAGTGCCAGTAGCGCGACTCAGAGAAAACGGTTTAAGTCGAGCTTGGTGGGCTACGAAGTCACGGATGAGGAGTTGGCCGGGCTTGCCATGGAAATCGAGGGGGAACGTAGACGGGACAGCCTCCTCTACATCATGGATATGCTGACGGTCATACTCGCATCAGAAAAGTCTCCCGCGCTCCTGAGTAAACTCTTCAGCGTATGGGGTGACATTCTCGACTTTCTATTCCATGAAGGGAGATGGACAGTCTTAGAACATGTCGTGGGCCTGCTGCATGAAACCGATGTCGTCCGTCCTGACCTCAGCGACGAACACAAGGAACAGGTCAGTGCGTTGCTCGATGGCCTCGGTCACGGAGACCGCCTCAAGACGATTGAAACCTACCTGAATCACACACCGA
>JAOUPN010000202.1 GCA_029879905.1 Nitrospira sp.
GGAGCACGGGTACAGTTTGTCCGAGATCGGGCGCGCCGTCTCCCTGCACTATTCCACGGTGAGTCGCATCGTGAGTGCGCAAGAGCGCGAGGATGCACAAAGCAAGATCTGACCCCTATACTTTACGCTTTGCGCATTCCCACTCGCCCTGGGAACGGGGAACCAACGAGAACACCAACGGGCTCTTACGACAGTTCTTTCCCGCCGGGACTCGGTTCAATCGCGTATCACGACGGGATATTAGGCGTGTGCAGACGATGCTCAATAATCGGCCCCGGAAGATTCTGAACTGGGAGAGCCCAGCCCAGGCCGTTCATCACCTGTTGCGTTAGGATCTTGAATGTACCCTGTCCCCTTTTCCCCAACAGTTGAACAGCGCCGCGCCCAATCAGCCGTTTGATGCCAATGGCAACCTGGCGACACAGACCGACGCCGCCGGCACGACGACATTTACCTGGGATACCCGCAACCGGCTCGTCACAATTTCCGGTCCAGGGCTGTCAGCGAGCTTTGTGTATGATGCGGTCGGCCGGCGTGTCAGTAAAACGATCAACGGTGTCACGACGGCCTATCACTACGATAACCGTGATGTGCTCGCAGAACAAGGAGGCAGTGCGGTGCTCGCGAACTACCTCAGGAAGCTGTGTTTGGATGACGCGTACATTCGCCAAACCGCGACCGAAAATGAATATTACCACACGGATGCCTTGGGGTCGGTCTTGCAGTTGACCGATCAAGCGGGCACCGTCCAGACGAGCTATGCCTATGAACCGTTTGGGAAGACCAGTACGACCGGCACTAGTACCAATCCGTTTCAATATACGCAGCGAGAAAATGACGGAACAGGTCTCTATTATTATCGGGCGCGGTACTATGCTGCAATAAACGATAGGTTTATCAGTGTTGATCCAATCTTGGAACCATCGAGTGCAAGTGGTTCCCCTTTCGGTTTGGGAATGCGATGGAGTCTCCCCGCAAAAATAAATGCTCCCTCCTCATTTACCGCAGACACTCTTAATCCTTATGCATATGTTAGTAACAATCCGCTCAATTTTGTGGATCCTACTGGCACTGATAAACAAGCGCTCAATATTTTGAGTCCTATTAGCTTTAACAAAGGAAACAACTGCCGTCTCGACGGGGATTGTTTTGAGGCTTGTATTACAGGAGCTGCTCAGAGGGCAATGTTTCCCTGTTTAGGCATATGTCTGCCCGTCATCGAGTTTCCGTTTATCTTTGCAGATTGTGTTGTTACGTGCGTTGGACGACGAGTGGGACCGGCAATTCCAGGTTGTGCAGCAGGGTGTACTAGATGCTATTAGTACGACTCAAGGTGGTTAGGGAAAGGGAAAGCATTATCATGCGAGGACAATGAGGCAAAAATGAACAAAGATGAAAAAGTGGGGATTTGCCAATGCTCATGTCACGAATCATTTGGCGAGGTAATACATGTAGTTCCGTGCTGTAAAATATGCCCTCACTGCCGTAAGCGTATTGCTCAAGGCATGCAGCCTGAGCATTTGAAACATTGCGTTGACTATAAACAGAAGAGCAATGAACAAGAGAAGGTCTAGCCACAGGTGTCCTACAAAAAAGGGATCATTGTCCCGTCCGCGCGGACAGCGAGGGGCGGCGTGGCGTTTGGCTGTCGGATTTCGTGAGAACTCCCGCTTCAGCGTCGCCTCGTAACCGGAATTCTGTTCCTACTTGAGTGATTTGTTCCGCTGTTTCCCGTCAGTTGCTCCTCCTCCACAGCGCTCGCCGGGTACCGGGCCTGTTCATGCGACAGGGCTAAGCACCGCTTTATGACGGGGCAATCTCGGGGACGAACGTCCGCTCCTGGCCGACACGTGCCTGATGCCCTGACAGGCACATCACGACCCCAAGCTGACATCCACGACCGACCGCTATGAGAAGGACAAGAAAAAGGGGACAGGCTACTTTTCTCTCCATGGTGAGGAAGGAAAAGGTAGGTGGAGGGCGGAGACAATCCAAGAAAACCAGCCTGTCCCCCTTTCTCTTCCGAGAAGGGCCAGGCGGGCCTATAAGAACTGACTTCGGGTCATACGAGAAGGGAACTCCCGATTGGAATGATGGGCCAACCCCATCCATGCTGATACTGGATGATAACGACCTGTGCTACTGCTACGAGGCAGCCTTAGCCAAAATCTTTCATGACATTGGTCAGGCAGGAGTACAATATGGTCCACTGACGACGAATAGTAATGCGGTGGTGAGTTCCGCACTCCGTAAAGGGGGATTCAATGCGGGCAGGCCACCGGTTTGGGCGCCAGGTTGGGGGACACCGCTACCATGAAGAAAATACTGGGAGTGATTTGTCAGTCAAGCAACCTGACTTATGCTCTTTTTCTTGGATTATTACTCGTAGGATTGGGAAGTTGTTCTGAGACGAGTTCAGCTGGTGCCAACCCTGCAACGATTGAAGAAACGCAAAGCATAGTAGAAAAGGAAACTTTCCTAGGCCAATCAAAGAACGGTGTTTTGAAGTTTCTCGATAAATCGCGGATTCAAGTCACAAGTGCAATTTCTGACGGTGACATGATCGGGACAAACGTCTTGGTAAAAAGTTCAGTGGGTGTTTTGTAGCCCCGCGTTTTTCTCGGCCGGTTGTTCAGCAGCGACAGCGCCTGTTCAATTTGTGTGGGTGTCACCGTCTTGAAGTTGGTGCGTTTGGGAAAGAATTGGCGCAGCAGGCCATTGGTGTTCTCATTGATCCCCCGCTCCCAGGACGCATAGGGTGTGGCGAAGTAGGTCTGAGCCTGGAGTGCCGCGGCCATCTTCTCATGCTGCATGAATTCGGACCCGTTATCGAAGGTCAGTGTCTTCACCTGGTGCGCCACAGGCGCCAGCAGTCTGATGATGGTCTCCTGCACGGCGTCCGCTGTTTTCTGTGGGACCGGAGCACAGAGGGTGAACAAGGATTTACGCTCCACGAGCGTCACCAGGGCACTTTTCCGATCGCCCCCGACCAGGGTATCGCATTCCCAGTCCCCGATCCGTCTCTTCTGGGCCACGATGAGTGGGCGGGCCTCAATCGGCGTGCGATTGGGGATCCGTGACGCCCGCGCCCCCGACCCATACCGTTTGCGCCGCCGCTTTCCGCCATGACGCAAGTATTGGCGCAACACGCCATGGGTGTGCCGGTTGGCATCGATGAACCGATAGATGGTTGCATGACTGAGGGGGATCGCGTGATGCGTCTTCAGATAGGCGCTGATTTGCTCTGGACTCAGATACCGCTTGAGCAAGGCGACCAGCAATGCCTCAGTCTGGCCGGTCACTTTTCGGTGTTTGCGCGCGTGGGCTCGGCGTTGTCGTTGACGGTGGAAATACGTCGCCCACTCATAGGTGTACAGATGGGCGCTGGGCCACATGTTCCGCCGCTTCTCTCGGCTGATCGTCGAAGGATGGCGTCCCAGCGCGTGGGCAATCTCCACATTGCGTTTGCCGTCGCGCACGGCCTGATGCATGTAGAAGCGCTCCTCTTGGCTCAAATGCTGGTAGTGGGGCATCGGGCAATTCCTTTCGTCGAATGAATGGGCTGAGTCCCATCATCTTAGCCCAGTCACCGAGCATAAGAAATTGCACTTATTGTATGAATCCGCGAATGGAAATGGAACCCCAAAAGGGGGTCAGGTCTTTCAATCGCACAAATCTTCTGGTATGTTCTGCGACCATGGCTCGTCCACTCCGCCTCTTCAGCGTCGAATCATGACCGGAAATCTGTTCCCGTTTGAATGACTCTGTCCGTTTCTTTTCGTCAGGGTCTCCTTCTTCGTTGCCGTGTGCGCAGACATGTCCCTTACCTTCGCGGACAGTGAACCGTCTGTCTCATTCCTCCGAACCCAACCGACGCTTATCCGGTATCCTGTCGTCCGTCCGTGGGACACAGGCCTACACCTCTCCATGATTGTCCGGTGAAGACATCGATCCCGACCCATACTTCGGGCGGTGGCCGCCACAGGGGGCACGCAAAAGGAGTATGTCCCCTTTGCCTGGTCGAAGCGTCAAAATGCAGGGGGTTCTTGCCAATATGCCACTACTGGCATATTATTGCACCGTGGAGCGCGAGACCGTATTGGAGTGAGGCGATGAAACCGGTCTAATTTGTGGGATCGTCGCGAGACGAGATACGGAGCTTCCTGAAGATGCCAGAGAGACGGCGGGGCATCAGCTGCTTAAGGTGCAAGAAGGGAAGACGCCGAACGACTGGAAGCCGATGCCTGCAGTCGGGCCAGGGGTTAACGAAATCCGCATCTGGGAAGGATGTGGAACCTATCGGGTTCTCTATGTGGCGAAGTTTGAGGAAGCGATCTATGTGCTGCATGTCTTCGAGAAACGGTCTCAGAAGACACCGGAGAGCCACATGCAGTTAGCCAAAGGCCGATATGCCGACTTGTTGAGGTGGAGGAAGGAGCAACGATGACACGGGCAACCGTAACCAAGGGCAGCGGGAATGTCTTTCGCGATTTGGGGTTTTCCGAAGAGAGGTCCGCTGAATTGACGTTGAAAAGTAGCTTGCTTCAAGCCCTTCAGGACACGATTAAAGGACGGGGTTGGAAGCAGGTGGAAGCCGCGGCCCAGTTAGGCATTGATCAAGCCAAAATCTCAAAGATTCTGGCGGGTCGGATGGCGGGGTTTTCTATCGAACGACTCGTGCATTTTCTTTCCGTGCTTGGTCAGGATGTCGAAGTCACGGTCCGCAAAGCCCACCATGGACATAAACGAGGAACCGTCCGAGCAAAACTACCCCGCACACGGAAAGTTCTTGCCTGAGACCCTCCCCTTTTCAAGAACGGCTATTCCGGACGAGCCGCAGGAACGGGAAAATTCAAGATGGAAAACACAAAAGGCGTTTATCCCGTCGCCTTGGATCATGAAGCTCCGAGTCAAGCAAGCTCTGTTTGGCCCGACAGGACTGCATATGGGAGGCCCAGGTTCGTCAGGGGGAGAGCCTGAAAAGAAATCACTGATGGTGCTTATCCGCGGGCGGTAATAGAAGAGAGGCTGCGTCTGAATAGCCCGCGGCACGCGCAAGCGAGGTTTGGTGCGCCCGACAGGACTTGAACCTGTAACCTTCTGATCCGTAGTCAGATGCTCTATCCATTGAGCTACGGGCGCTCTCTTTTAAGACAGTTGAGAGTTTTGAGTGCTTAGTGTTGAGTTGCCGGAGTCCGGAAAATCACTATTGCTGATCTCAGAAACGAGTCCACTTGGTAACTCAAAGCGTACTGTTCACAATTCAAAACTCTGTCCTTTGAGGACAGGCAGTTATACAGTTCTCTAGGATGGGGGGTCAAGTGGAGCAATATAAGGCTATTGTACGGATTTCAGGAATATTTTGTGATCCGTGCTGCCCTGTCATACAGTATTTCCATGCGGTACCAATCCTCTCCACCGGAAGAGTCCACGACGGTTACCTGCCCCAAGTGTGCGTTTGAACAGGAAGAGGGGGCGGAGTGCGTCCGATGTGGGATCATCTTTGCCAAGTTCAAGGGCACAGAGGCGCCTGCCGAATCGACCAAGGTCTTAAGGCGGGTCTCTGATCCGGAACCGGTCAGGCAGGGAGTGGGGGCTCGGCTGTTCCGTATTCTTCCGTGGTTCTCGTTATTGCTGACCGTCGGTGTGTTGTTGATGATCCTCCGCCCATCCGCTCCGATTGAGTTCGATACTGATCCGCAGGCAGCTGAGCATATTGCGGAGAAAATGGCCCAATTGGAGATGGCCATTGCTACGGGCCGTTCGCATGCTCTGAGTCTCACCGAAGCCGAACTGAATCATTGGGTTCGTGGGAGCGTGACGACGGCGTCGGCCGATCAAGAGGGATCGTCCTCCCTTAAAGATGTCCGTCTGAATCTTATGAGTTCGCAGGTGCGAGTTTACGCCCTGTTCTTGCTCTATGGGAAAGAGGTCTCGCTGCGGTTGGACGGGACGGTTGAGACTCGCGGTGGGTTTCTCCGGTTCAGCCCGACGTCAGGTCAGGTGGGCTCATTGCCCCTTCCCTCAAAGGGGCTCGATATGGTTGTGCGGGCATTGTTTGAGTCCCCTAAGAACCAAGCCATGTTCCAACTCCCGCCGCAGATTGAATCTATCCGTCTTGAAAATCGCGCTCTCGTAATCGTGACGGGGGCGATTGGTCTTGAGAATTGACCGATGCAATCTGAGCTTGGATCTTGACCACTCCCGCGCTATCCGCCGGAGATGACGGAGCGGATTTCAATCTCGTCTTCGTCGGATAGGATCTCGTCTTCCGTCACGAGGTCATCGCCGCGAATCACCAGATGAGCCTCGACAAGAAGATTGAGTTCACGAAGAACATCCTTGGCTTTC
>JAOUPN010000203.1 GCA_029879905.1 Nitrospira sp.
AATACGTCCACGTGCGTGCCGGATCAGCGGGAGAAAGGCCTGCGTCACCGCGACTTGCCCGATCACGTTGATATCCAATTGCCGACGCAAATCGGCAATCGGCACCGCCTCCAACGGACTGGCCACCACGACACCGGCATTATTCACCAGGCCATAGAGTCCGCGTGGAGCGATCAGCTCGGACACCCGCGCCTTCGCCTGTTGAATCGAAGATTCGTCCGTGACATCAAGGAGTACCGGAACAAGGTGATCGTTTGTGAGCCGCTTGAGGGCATCCCCATCTTGCTCCCGCCTGACTCCCGCCAACACGGTGAACCCGATCCGATCGAGATGCACCGCGCAGGCCGCGCCGATGCCGGTCGACGCACCCGTAATAAGCACCGCCCTATCATCATCGATCGACATACCACCTTCCCCCTAACAGAATGATGAAAAGGTCAGCCAATTTCTGAGGGTTACGGCTAAGGCTGAGGCTGAGAGAGATATGAACTGATCTGCACATGATGGGTCCTTCCTCAACCTTAACCTAATGCTCAGCCTTCCCCATCAACCTTGACCTGCCTGTGCGGTCTGATCGGCTCAACGGTACTACAGATGCGACATGTCGTCCGATTCATCCTTGGGTTTTTTCCACCTCCGCTCCAGGGCATCCTTGGCAATGTTCCGCCCGCCGAGACCAACGGCGATTGCCAACGCCAGCACCACGCCCCCGAACAGAATCGTAAAGGCGGATACGACGATTTCCGTAGCGATACCGAGTTGGGTCAACACCATGGCGGCGGTAAACAACAAAATCCCCCACCGCACAAAACTTGCGATCAATCTCGCCTCTTGCACCTGCGCATTGACGGCCGCAATCAGTGATGCCTCGGCAAAGAAATTCGAGAGGAGCACACCCACCAGCACCAAGAATCCGGCGGTAATGACGCTCGGAACGAATCCCACAAGTTGTCCCATCAGCCCGGCCGTCGCCGGAAGGTCCAACGCATCGATCCCCATGAAGGTAAAGATGACGAAGACCGCCCAAAACGCCACCCGGCCGATGATCTGAGAAGGCGGTTGCCTAAATCCTGCTTTCGCCAAGGCTGCCTGCAACCCCCATCGCTCACTCAACACATCGATCCGTACGGCCTTCAGGACTTTCGTCAAGACCGCCTTGACCGCCAGCCCGACGACGAAACCCAGTAGGATAAAGCTGATCAAGGCGAGCAATTTTGGGAACAAGAGCGCCATTCTCTTCAACATGTCGCGAAAGGCGTCCACCATCGCGTCGCCCCAGAGATCACTCATGGCTCCACCTCCATCGCTCGACGAGATACGGTTTCATGGTTTCAAATTGACCGGCCAAGCGTTCCAGCTCCTGTTCGACCGACTGCACCGGATTCCCCCGCGTAGACAATACCAATGAGGCGATAAATCCGAGGTATAACGGTGTGAGTGATTTGAGCAGGTGCTCTCGATGCAAAAGCTGATCATGATAGGCCAAGGCCAGGTCATACACGACTTGCACCCACAGCTTGGGCGGGAACCGAAAACTTTCCACATCCTCGACGCCGAGCTCCAGAATTCGTTGAAACGTCTCTTCCGACAAGACGATTTGCCACACCGGCACGAGGTCTCGAAGCCCCTGGCGAAATCCCTGGACCATCCGTTCGACCCGCAAGGTCCCGACCTGATCCGTCAGTCCTGCCTTGAGTCCCACGCTGGGTACCTCGACCGATCCCCTTACCGATTCCCATCGCTCTTCGTACCGCTCCATCAAGTGGAACATACATCCGACGGCTTGCGCTAAGACTGTCGCAAGGTCCCCGCCTGGTTTTCCCTGTTGGGCACGAGGTCCAAGAACCGCCTGACACACATCGACCTGTTCGACGACGGCTAATGTTGCAATCCATCCGTCTATGCCGTACCGCGCGATCCCGTCGTCCCACGGCTGCGGCAACAGGATCGACCGGATGAACCGGCCGGACAGGGCGAATGCTCCACCCAAATGATAGGGCACACGTTTTCCATACAGCGCTCGCGTCAATGGTGCCAACAGGGTATTCGTCAAGGTGCCGTCATACCGATTGCGCACGAATTGCGGCACGACACAATCTACATCCTTCTCAAGAATCGGCCCGACCAGCCATTCAGGCCAGCGAAGATCCGCCGACTTCAGATTCCCGTCCACAACGAGACAGACCTTCGCATTGAGCCGATCGCTGACCTCCGCCAAGAGCCGGACGGCCTCCTCACGGCCAGGCACACCTGACTCAGACAAGATATGGAGCGACACGCCGTGAACAGGATGATGAACAAGCCAGAACGGCACATCCGTCCCCACGGCTTGCTCCACCAGATCAGGGGTACCGTCCTGTGAACCGGCATCGCAATTGATGAACAGGACAGGCCGTTGAGGGACAGACTGTTGAAATCCTTGTTTCAGCATGTGAATGAGCGCTGGTGCCGTTGTTTTGTCGTTATAGGTGAGAACTCCGACCACAATATCGACCGGTTCGGCCTTCTCCAGACGTACCCGCACCGGTTCGGGGATGACGGACCCCTCCCACCCGTTGTTATCGTATTCCGACTCAGCCATGTGATTATTCCGGGCAGAAGAGTTTCAACATCGTCAGATAGTCGCACAAATGCCGTGTGACCAGAAAATTGCGCCGCACATGCTCCTTTCCGGTCGCACCCATCCTGCTCATCACACCGGGATTGTTCAACAGATATCGAATTCGAAATGCCGCCCCTTCGACCGAATGGACGATAAACCCGGTCGCTTGATCGACGATCTGCGCCGAGACACCGCCGGCAGTACCGCCCACCACCGGTTTTCCTTTCCACATGGCTTCCGAGACGGATACGCCGAAGCCTTCCTTCAACGATTTCTGCACGACCACTGAGGCCGCTCTCTGTAGCGCATTGATTTCGAGGTTTGCCTCCGGAGGTAATTGCAGAAGATGTATGTCCGGATCTTTCCCCGCCGCCTCTTGGAGCTCTGCCAACACGGCTTCTCCCTCCGGATCGTGAAGGACACCCCCGCCGGCGATGACAAGTTGACAGTCATGATGTTTCTTCACCATCTGGTAGGCACGGATCGTCCCCAGCTGATCCTTGAATCGGTCGTACACAGCTACTTGCAACAGCATCGGTTTCTTTTTGCCGATCCCGAACCGATGCAGGACCTGGCTGATTTCCCCGCGTGACATATCCCGATTTTTCTCGGTCAGTGGATCGATCGAGGGGTAGATCAGGAACTTCGAGATCGGCAGCCGTTGCGCAAATTCCGGCAGGGAAAATACCGCTGCGTCATATTTCAGGACATGCCGGCGGAATAGGCTCCAGACCGAGCGATAGGGCTTTCCTGCGTCCAAATGACAACGCCACACCCAATGTCCGCCTTTGCGATGGTCGATGAGCGCCGCAGGCTGAGGATCATGGACGAACACGAGATCCGCATCAAGATCCAACGCCTTGGCGTTCCTCGCCGTGACGCTTAAATAGGTTTGATACATCTCATCGGTAATCGCTTCGGGTCTGCCCTGCAATCCGTCGGCGATCCGGCGTGTGACATCGCTGAATTCCTGGGTCCCGGCGATCACTTCCCAGCGCGCGTCGATTCCCATGGCCTTCATGACCGGCACAAGCCGACGCAAAATTTCGGCGATCCCTCCTCCGTAGCGAACGGCATTGATATGGAGGAACCGTTTTCCCTCGACCAATTCGCTCAACCGATGCAGCAATTCGATGCTGCCCTTGGGAGCCACATCGCGATATTGCTCCAATTCTTGAATCATCGCCGTCCCACCACCTTCTCCGTCGGATACCCGTTACAATGCCGTCTCCTCGATCCCGTACCGCTCGACCCTCAACTGTTCGGTCGACACATTGAGCCAGTAATACCCATAGGGCGTCAAGGTCAAGACATAGGGACGCTCCGTCACAGTAGGAAACCGTGCCTCCCCCAACAACTCAACCGGCGTCGCGCCCGTAAATTCCTTCAGATTCAATTCGACGGATTGAGCCGACGCCGCCAAATTGTGAATGATCAACAACACCGTGTCTTCATGCCGGCGAACGAAGGCCAGCACCTTACCGTTTGCCGGGCGTAGAAACGAGATCGAGCCCCGTCCGAATGCGGGAAATCGTTTACGTACCGCGATCATTCGTTTCATCCATTGCAACAGGGAATGCGGCATCTCCTGTTGTGACTCGACATTGATCGATTGATAGCCGTAGACCGAATCCGAGACGACCGGCAAGAACAGGTGAGCCGGATCGCACGAGGAAAAACCGGCGTTGCGATCCATGGTCCATTGCATCGGCGTTCGCACCCCGTCGCGATCCTTCAATTGAATATTGTCCCCCATACCGATCTCGTCGCCGTAATACACGATCGGACTGCCGGGCATCGTAAAGACCATACTGTTGAGCAATTCGATCTTGCGTCGGTCGTTGTCCAATAACGGCGCCAGGCGTCTGGCAATACCGATGTTTCGACGCATTTTAGGATCGCGCGCATACGTGTAATACATGTAATCGCGTTCTTCACCGGAGCACATCTCAAGCGTGAGTTCGTCGTGATTTCTAAGAAACAGACACCACTGGCAATTCGACGGAATCTCCGGCGTATGGGTGAACATGTCGATGATCGGATCGCTCAGCTCGCTCCGTACGCCCATATACAACCGCGGCATGAGCGGAAAGTGAAATGCCATATGAAATTCATCGCCGTCGCCGAAGTAGGGCCGAACATCGGTCGGCCATTGATTCGCTTCCGCCAAGAGAATGCGTCCTTGATAGACCTCGTCGATTCGACGGCGAATTTCCTTTAAGTACACATGCGTCTCCGGCAGGTTCTCGCAAATCGTTCCCTCGCGCTCGAACAGATACGGAACGGCATCACACCGGAATCCGTCCAGGCCCTGATCCAACCAAAACGACATGATATCGATCATGGCCTGTCGGACAGCCGGGTTGTCGTAGTTCAAATCGGGCTGATGGCTGAAAAATCGGTGCCAGTAGAAGGCCTTGGCTTCAGGATCCCACGTCCAGTTGGATTTTTCGGTATCGATAAAGATGATGCGTGCCTTCTCATACTTCCGATCGCTGTCGCTCCAGACATAATACTGACGAGTCGGCGAATCGGTATCGCGGCGAGCGTCTTGAAACCACGCATGTTGGTCCGAGGTGTGATTCAAGACCAGGTCGACAATGACCCTGATGCCCCGACGGTGCGCTTCATCCAACAGCCGTTTGACATCGTCCTTCGTGCCGAAATGTTCGGCGACGTTGTAAAAATCCGCGACGTCATACCCGTCGTCCCTCAACGGCGAGGGATAGAAAGGGAGGAGCCAGAGGCAATCGACCCCCAGCCATTCGAGGTAATCCAATTTGCCGATCAAACCCTGTACGTCGCCGATGCCGTCCCCGTTACCGTCGGCAAAGGCCTTGACGGGAATTTCGTAGAAGACCGCGTCCTTGTACCAGAGAGGATCGTCGTTCAGCATCTCAGTACCTACCGGAGCCGGATCTTGCTAATTCTTCATCGCACATGGTCAGGAGATTGGAACGCAGCCGTTCGAGACTTCCCAGATACGGATTGAGCGCTCTGATACGATCAGCCAAATCCGGCAGTTTCAGACCGCTTCTGATCCAGGCGGAAAAATCGTTTTCCTCCCGTTGCAATCGCAGATGCGCCTCAAACACATGAAAGTACAGCGAACTGGTATCGACCTCGGAAATCGCATTGCGAAACTCGCTCAAGGTACGCACTTCCACTCCGGTCGGAACCTCGAGAATACGCGAGCGGTTGAAATAAAACGGCGTCCCAAATCCCGCACGGGGCACTGAGACAAGACCGGACAGATGATCGTCTAAAATAGAGATCAGTTCCTCACGCAGCGCCTCCAGGCTTTTAAACGTGAACGGGTCGACAACGGACAGCCGTTCTGCGAGGACATGGTCACGCACCTGCTCCCCGACCCACTCGGCAAAATCGTTCGGGTATGTTGTCTCGATAAACCGATGGCGAAGAAAATAGCTGTGCGTGTGAAAATACACCGAGTCGAGGGGCACTTCCTCAAGCAGTTCGGTCAATGTGCGTTCATCCTCGGCATGCTTACCGAGAATTTCTCGAATTTCGGTGCAGGCATTAAAGCGAAACGGCCGACCGGACTCTTTCATGACCATGACAACCCGTCATTCCTTTCTCTTGTGGAGCCCCACGGCCTGCCAGCCGTGGCCCCTTTTGAGTCTTCGGCGACACCTCGCCGAGCCTACTCCGCCGAAG
>JAOUPN010000204.1 GCA_029879905.1 Nitrospira sp.
ATGGGCCTGTTATTGACGACTGGGGCAGTCTCACTCGAGGCTCCGTTTTGGTTTGATGTGCTGAACAAACTCGTCAATATCCGTTCGTCGGGGAAGCAGCCGGCGAAGTCTCAACAGCCGGAGAAGGTTCAGCGGTAGCAACTCCCATCGTCATCACGAGGATTCGATCGACCGGGAGAACACGAGGTCGACGGGGCGGCCCATTCGACCGGATCACGGTGGGGTTTGTCTGCAGTTCGCAGGACTCCCACGTGCTATAATCCGCGTCCCATGTCCGGCTCGATCATCATCAAAGGCGCGCGGGAGCATAACCTCAAGAACATCAACCTTGAGATCCCGCGCGACAAACTCGTCGTCATTACCGGTTTGAGCGGGTCAGGCAAGTCGTCGCTGGCGTTCGACAAGAGGGCTGATTCAATAACTCGCGGACTGTTTCGAGTAATTTCGACGGGATGAATGGCTTTTGGAGAAACCCGCGGTGCTGTCCTAAGCTATCCTCTGCTGCAAGGGAATCGCTCGGATAGCCAGACATGAACAGTACTTTGAGATCCGGTTGCAATGCCGTCAAGTGCTCCGCCAGTTCGCTCCCCCGCATCTTCGGCATCACGATGTCCACCAGCAAAAGGTTGATCCGCTTCTTGTAGCGTTTGTATTGCTCGAGTGCGGTCTGTCCATCGGGTACGGCGAGTACCTCGTAGCCTTTCTGGGTGAGGATGCGTTGCGCCAATGTACGGAGCTGCTCATCGTCTTCAACGAGCAAAATCGTTTCCGTACCGGATTGGAAATCACTCACCGAAGCGATAGGTCTCGTCTCGATAGGTTCGGTGATGTCGATCCGTGGCAGATAGATGCGGAATGTTGTGCCCTGGCCGGATTGGCTCTCCACGTTGATGGCACCGCCACTCTGCAGCACGGTACCGTACACCATGGGCAAGCCGAGACCAGTGCCCTTGCCAGGACCTTTGGTGGTAAAGAATGGCTCGAAGATGTGCGTCTGGATGTCAGGTGTCATGCCGATGCCGGTGTCCCGAATGTTCAAGGCGACATAGTCGCCTGGTGCGAGTGGGCCGGATGTTGTGGCCCGTTCCTCTGCACATTCGATATTGGCCGTATCGATCATAAGCTGTCCGCCATGCGGCATGGCGTCCCTGGCATTGAGGGCAAGATTGAGAAGGGCTTGTTGCATTTGGATTCGATCGGCTTTCACGAGGCCCAGCGATGGTGTGAGCATTATCGTAAGCTCGATCTCTTGGCTGAGAGTTCGGGCAAGAAGCTTCTCCAGTTCGATTACGACCGTGTTCAGACTGATAACCTCTGGGTCCAGTATTTGCCGCCGTCCGAAGGACAGCAGATGGTTCGTCAGCGCCGCAGCCTGTTCGCTGGCGAGCATGATGGCTGTGCCATACTCACGTTCCGTATGGTTCGGTCCCAGCTTGGCCAGCAGGGTATCGCAATAGCCGAGGATGACTGTCAGAAGATTATTGAACTCATGCGCGATGCCTGCGGTGAGTTGCCCAACCGCGTCAAGTTTCTGAGACTGAAGCAATTGTTCTTCGACCCTTTGCCGTTCATTGATCTGTCTTTGAAGAGAGTCGTTGGCGACTTTCAGGTCGGCGGTCCGCTCTTGGACACGCTGCTCGAGTTCCTCGTTTAGGCGACGGATTCGTTCATTCGCCTCCTTGCGTTCGCTGATATCCAGGAGGCTGGTTTGCCAATGGCCCTTGTCTCCTTTCTGCCCCGCAACGCTATCGAGGTGGATCCATCGGGACTGTCTCGCCGCTTTCCGGAGCTGTACTTCACAACTGTGGACGGTGCCGGTTCTTAAAACTTCCTGCCAATGCCTGTGAAATCTGTCTGTGTCTTCCTCAGCAAGAAATTGTGCCAGCGGTTGCCCGATCAGTTGTTCCCGAGGTACCCCCAGTAACGTCCCGGTCTTTAAATTGGCCTCGACAATCCGTCCTGCTGCATCAAGCTTGAGATGGCCGGCCGGGGAAAAATCGTAGAGCTCTAGATAGCGGTCACGGGACGCTTCCAGCGCAGCTTGAGTTCTGCGCAGCTCTTCGTTCTGCATGTCCAACTCGATCTGGTGAACTTGCAGTTCGTATATGAGATGTTGCACATCCTTCACCGGCATAGCCGCCACATCGCGTTTTGTTACCTGAAGCCGCGTCTCCGCCACCTGACGGAGTGTCGTGGGGTTTGTGGAATGATCTGATTTCTTCGCTGGCATATGTTCTTTTCTTGGCAGGTGAGCGCTAAGGAAGGTCTGAGTAATCCCCGTTTTCGGTCGCAGATCAATAGCTCAAACTTTAAATATATCAGATCATTTCTTAAATGAGGTGATGATACTGTGATCTGCGTGATCTCTGCCGTTACGGGCAGAGTCGCAAGGCTTTATTGGGCGCGGGGTGTTTCAGCCTCGGTATAAACAACTGAAATATCCATAGGATTTTAATTCGCGACATGACTCTGCGGAAATGTATCTATGAATACTGGATGTTGGTGGAAGGCCGGACATGTCACTTGAACAATCTGGACACATCAAGACTCACCGTCTCTCAATCTGCACCGCAGCGCTGTCCCTGCTGTCTATTTGCACTCGTTCTGATCGGCTAGACCCCAGTCTTCGAGCTAGGCTCCATCATTTGTTCAATGGCCAGGAGAATTCGGCCTGGTCGCGCCGTGTCCTGTTCGAGCCGACGTCCGTTCAACGCCAGTATCCTGTGGCCGATCTTAGGGAACGTCTTGTTCACGACGAAATCCTGGAACGAGGTTTCTTTTGGCAAAACTTCCTCTAACAAGGATCTCAAGCCGGGTATGTTCCAGGCCTCGTTGCAGAGGTGATAGAGAAATTGCTGGTGGGTTTCATGCGGCGCGATTTGGAACATCCGGTAGAAAGCCTGGTTGGCCAGAATCACGCGAAGTTGGTCGTCCAGCACCAGCAACGGCGACCGCACCGTCTCCACAATGTCGGCAGCCATGCCGCGGGCGGATTCGATGGCCTCCACTGCCTGCTTGTTCTTGGTGATGTCCAGAAACGTCAGCACGAGTCCATCAATAGTGTTTTTGGCAGTTCGATAGGGAAGAATTCGCATGAAAAACCAGTGTCCGTCGACGGCCTGCACCTCCCGCTCCTTGATAATGAGCGTCTTGAGCACGTCCCGCGCATCTTCCAGCATCCGGTCATGGACAAGCTTCGAGACGATGTCCGACAGCGGGCGTCCGACGTCAATGGCCATCAGGCTGCTTACCCGCTTTGCCTCGGTAGTGAATCGTTTGATGCGCAGTTCGTTATCCAGGAAAATCGTAGCGACTTCTGTGCTGTTCAACAGATTTTGCAGATCGTCATGCGCGTCCGCTAATGCGTCGAGTTTGCCATGGAGCTCGGCATTCACGGCAAGGAGTTCTTCATTGAGGGATTGCAGTTCTTCTTTTGCCGTCTCCAGCTCCTCGTTGGTGCTTTGTAGCTCTTCATTGGTGGATTGCAGTTCCTCGTTCGTGGACTTCAGCTCCTCATTCGAGGTTTGCAGCTCCTCAATCGTTCGGTGTAGCCGCTGCTTGGTGAACTCCAGTTCCTGTATGAGGGCAGGTCTTCCAATGTTCTTTGGCGCAGATATTCGTGTCGGCCCGCCCTTCCGAACCGCAAGCGTATCTGTCTGTACTGGGTCGAATGTCACGAGGAATAGGCCGTGGAGGGTCTCCGGCTCGGTGATATGCTTGACGGTTAGGTTGACAAGGACGAGATGGCCGTTGGCTTTTACCCGTACGTTGCGGCATACAATGTCGCGTTTTGTTCTGGTTGCCTGATGGAGGGCCGCTGCCAGATCGTGTTGCAATCCTTCCCGCGCCATCTCGATCAGTTGCTGAGTCGGCGGGCCTGGCGCCGGTTGGAGATAAGCGCCGGTCTGTCCGTGGATGTACAGGACTTCACCTCGGGCGTTCACGACGACCGAGGCTGGGGCGAATCGGGAGGCCAATAGCTGCTGAATTAGTGTGGGAATGGAGGCGGGGCGAGCAGAAACAAGAGAGGCTTCGGCTGCTTCGTGGGCCCCGGCAGTAGCCTTCATCAACCCACCAGGAAACCGTTCCAAGCGGGGAAACGTGCCGGGCTCTGCCGTTCGCCTGAACAATTTCCACTTCCGATCGATGCTGACAAAGAGATGTTCTGTCTCGCCGATTGTTTCGGACGAGCCAAGAAGGAGTATGCCGTTCGGTTTCAAGGCATAGTGGAAGAGCGGTAGGAGTTTTCGTTGCGCTTCGGCATCGAAATAGATCAAGAGATTGCGGCAGGACACGAGGTCTAGCTTGGTAAAAGGCGCATCGGTCAGGATGTTATGGGTCGCGAATACCACGAGATCCCGAATCTCTTTCTTGATTCGGTAATGACTGTCTTCTTTGATGAAGAACCGTTGCAGTCGTGCCGGCGTGAGATCGCGGGCGATGCCGGCAGGGTAGAGTCCGGCACGCGCTGTTTCAATGGCCCGGTTGTCGATGTCCGATGCAAAAATCTGTACGGTAAGACGGAGCTTTTTTTCAGTGAGGTATTCGCGGAGGAGAATGGCAAGCGAATAGACCTCCTCGCCGGTAGAACAGCCGGCGACCCATAGACGCAGGGTTGCGCCATCTGATTTGCCCTCCACGAGCGTGGGCAGGATTTTCCGTTGGAGCGTTTCGAAAGCCTGCGGATCACGAAAGAAGCTGGTGACTCCGATGAGCAGATCCTGGAATAAGGCATCCAACTCGGTCGGATTTGCTAGCAGAAACCGAAGATACTGTTTCAGGTTTTCGATCTGGTGCATGTGCATTCGGCGTTCGAGTCGCCGCTGCATCGTGTTCTCTTTATAGTGTGCAAAGTCGTTCCCGGTGCGGTCACGCAGGAGAATGAAGATTTTGTGGAGCGTTTGCGCGTCATCTCGTTCAGGGGTCGGCCACGTCGGTTTCGCCAGGCTGCGCGAGTAACTGCGTAACGGTTCCCACATCCGGTCCGCCGGTTGCACCACATCCACTACTCCCGCGCCGATGGCGCTGCGCGGCATGCCTTGGTATTGGGCCGATTGCGGGTCCTGTGCGATCGTCAAGCCAAACTCGGCCTTGATCGCTCGCAATCCCAGGGTCCCATCTGTGCCTGTCCCGGAGAGAATGATTCCAGCGGCCCGTTGCTTCTGATCGGTCGCCAGTGAATGGAGGAAATAATCGATGGGTAGCGGTACCCGTTCCTGCGAGGGAGGTTCCATGATATGGAGAGTGCCGTGCAGGATGGCCAGATTGATGCCGCCCGGCGCCATATAAACGTGGTTAGGCCGCACCTGCATCCCGTCGGCAGCCTCTATGACCGGCATCGCCGTGCACTTGCTGAGCAAGCTTGGTAACAGACTCACATGGCCTGCGTGTTGGTGGGACAGCACGACGAAGGCCATTCCGCTGTCGGAAGGCATATGGCGGAAGAATGCTTCCATGGCTTCCAACCCCCCGGCAGAAGCGCCGATTCCGACGGTCAGAAATCCAGAGGGTTCCATGGGCAGAGTTGTTGTTGGAGACGGCTTTGCCTGATGGAGCGGTGCATTATTTCGCCTGGTGCTGTCGCTCTTTGGCCCGATCTTGCGAGGAGTAGGTGTTCGTATTCGTATTGTCTTACGCCGTGCAGACACAGAACATTCTCCTCCTGATGGGAGTGGCAGCGGCGCAGACAGATTTCCCGCGCGGCTGAAGTGTCGTCCAGGATTCTGAGTCTAGGCTTTCTTGCGACATCAGACAAGCAGGAAGATAGCGAGGTGCGGGCCAAGGCAGTGTCGAGACAGGTCAGGCGGGTGTTATAATCCCGCTCCTATAGTGAACTAGGACTGAAGGTACGCCTCGCTGAGCCGGCGAAGCGGGCTGAGGACTGAGCAAAGGAGAAGCAAGAGCAGCGATGGGCCATTCCATCATCATCAAAGGCGCGCGGGAGCATAACCTCAAGAACATCGACCTTGAGATCCCGCGCGACAAACTCGTCGTCATTACCGGTTTGAGCGGATCCGGCAAGTCGTCGCTGGCGTTCGACACAATCTATGCCGAAGGGCAGCGGCGCTATGTCGAGTCACTCTCGGCGTACGCCCGCCAGTTTCTTGAGCAGATGGGTAAGCCCGACGTCGATTCCATCGAGGGGCTGTCTCCCGCCATTTCCATCGAACAGAAAAGTACCAGCCATAACCCCCGGTCCACCGTAGGCACCGTCACGGAGATCTACGACTACCTGCGGTTGCTGTTTGCGCGCGTGGGACGTCACTATTGTTTTCG
>JAOUPN010000205.1 GCA_029879905.1 Nitrospira sp.
CCATTACGTAGAGGTACACTCGCGCCTCGGAGCGTCGGTACGGTACCACGAGGAGGAAATCATCATGGCACTCTATGCGTTTGATGGAACGTGGAATGAAGACGAAATCGACGAGGCGAAAGAGACCAATGTACTGAAATTCTGCAAATGCCTCCCGGCGGATATGAACGTGTTTTATCAGGAGGGGGTTGGGACGCGGTTCGGATTTATTGGCAAACTGCTTGGAGGTCTGACAGGGGCGGGAGGCCGGTTTCGAATCCATGATGCGATGGAACGGCTGGATCGGTATTTTGCCGAAGGGGATCGGACCATCGATATTATCGGCTTCAGTCGAGGGTCAGCGTTGGCTCTTCACTTTGCCAATCAAGTGCAGGAGGAGAAGCCAGGGGTGGAAGTCCGCTTTCTCGGCCTCTGGGATACGGTCGCCTCATTCGGGATACCCGGCAATGATATCAATATCGGATGGGATCTCACCCTTCCTGACAATGTCCGGCACTGTTTCCACGCAATGGCGCTGGATGAGCGGCGGAGAAATTTTCCTCTGACCCGAGTGGTATCTCCGAAGGGGGGAAAGCCGGTGAAAGATCGGCTGCAGGAGGTGTGGTTCCGTGGGGTCCATTCCGATGTCGGTGGCGGGCAAAGTGTGGGCTTGTCCAGCATCGCTCTCTGCTGGATGCTCCGGCGGGCCAAGGAAACGGGCCTTCCCGTGGTTGAGGCCAAGCTGAAAGAGCGTGAGGCCATGTGTGATCCGAAGGCGCCAATCTCCAAGACCTTTGATCCGATCAAAGATCCGCAGAGAACGATCAACGCCACTGATGTGGTGCATGAGTCGGTCACGCCACGAGGGCAGGCAGGGGGGATCGCGCACAATGATCCACCTCAGAGATTGAATATCGCTCATGGATAGTGAGTCAGGTGGCTATTGGGACGGAGGAGTCGGACCGTGGCAGTAAATCGTCGTCGTTAAAGGCTCGAAAGGGGCAACGGGTGTCTCGCCCATTTGCGCATGTCAAAAATCTTTATCAGCCATTCCAGTCAGGATAATGCCAAGGCCCTTGCCGTGGCTCAGTGGTTGGAACAGAACGGTTGGGGAGAGTATTTTCTCGATATCAGCCCGGCTCGTGGGCTTGCTCCTGGAGAACGGTGGCAAACGGCCCTGAAAACGGCTGCGGATCGATGCGAGGTCGTACTGGTCCTCATCTCGCCGGCTTGGCGGGATTCCAAGTGGTGCCTGGCAGAATTTCTACAAGCTAAGCAGCTCGGTAAGACGATCGTCGGCGTCATTGTCGAGCCTACGCCGATCGAGACCCTTCTCAAAGAACTCACGGCCGAGTGGCAACTGTGCGATCTGCAGTCCGGAGCAGAACAGCAGACCTTCCGTGTCTTCCAGGATCAAATCGTTCCACAAACCGAGGTATCGTTATCTGCGGCCGGATTGGCTGGCTTAAGGCAAGGGCTTCAGAAGGTCGGACTCGACCCCTTAGTATTTCCCTGGCCTCCCTCTCATGATCCTGAACGCCTACCCTATCGTGGACTAAGAGCATTGGAAGCCGAAGACGCGGCAGTCTTCTTTGGGCGGGAGGCTCCGTTGATTCGGGCCTTGGATACGCTGCGGCGCATGGAGGATGGCGGTGAACACGTCTTTGTGATCCTCGGAGCGTCGGGATCAGGAAAATCATCCTTCATGCGGGCAGGCCTGTGGCCGCGTCTGAAGCGGGATGATCGTCGGTTCCTCGCCCTTCCGGTCATACGTCCTGAGCGGTCGGCAATCACGGGTCAGAATGGC
Source organism: Nitrospira sp. (assembly GCA_029879905.1). Lineage (GTDB taxonomy): Bacteria > Nitrospirota > Nitrospiria > Nitrospirales > Nitrospiraceae > Nitrospira_D. The sequence continues at coordinate 1,787 of JAOUPN010000205.1, forward strand.
CTTTTGGAAAGTCTAGAAAAGGCTTTTCGTGAATATAAGGTGCCGAAGACCAGGGCGGCTTTGCGGACGGCGCTGGCAAAGCCGGATGGTATTGTCGGGCTCGTCGTAGCATTACAGACGGCCGCACAGAACATGCTGGGGGAAGCGGCCTCGCCGCCGACGCTGTTACTGGCCATCGATCAAGCCGAAGAATTGTTCAGTAAGGATGGTGGTGAGGAAGTCGGACATCTGCTCGATATGCTTAGCCTGTTGGTGCGGAGGCCTGTAAACGACGGCTTAGGCGAAGAGATTCGATTCCCAAGGGTCTTGATCATGGCTGCGATTCGGTCTGATGCGTATGACCATTTGCAACGCGCACCTGCGTTGGCCGGCATACGACAGACCCCCTTCAGCCTTCCCCCGCTCGCTCCGGCCGAATACAAGATGGTGATCGAGGGGCCTGCCGCCCGTGCAACGGCTGCAGGGAGACGATTGAGCATTGCACCGGATTTGACCGAACAGCTCTTGCAGGATGCAGAAGGTGCGGATGCCCTCCCGCTGCTTGCCTGTATCCTGGAGCGGTTGATAACCGAGTTCGGAGCAGACGGGGATCTGCGTCTGGACGGATATCAAGCCTTGGGTGGCCTCAAGGGCTCGATAGAGGCAGCAGTAAGCGAGGCATTGAAAGATCCTCGTCTCGATCCTGTTATCCCTGCAGACGAAGCGACACAACGGAGATTGTTGCAGCAGGCCTTTCCGTTTCTCGTCACGCTCGACCACGATTTCGAAAGGCCCAAGCGGCTCGTGGCGACCTGGTCCGCTATCGGCTCGGATGCTCACCCCTTACTCGATCGGCTTGTCAATGCCAGGCTGTTACTCAAAGACAAACGCGTTGTCGCCGAGGGGCAAGAGACGATTGTGCTCGAAGTCACCCACGAGGCGCTGATCCGCCATTGGCCGCTGCTCAAGGGGTGGGTCGATGCCAACCGGGAGTTGTTGGCCTGGCAGCACCAGTTACGATCTAAGATCCATGAGTGGAATAGGAACAGACAGAATCCGGACCTGCTGCTGCACGGATTGCCGCTACGTGACGCATCGGAGCGGATGAAGAGAATGCCGACGTTTTTCTCGCAGGAGGAGCATCGCTTTGTCGCGGCAAGTTATCGATATAGTCGGCGGAGGAGTCTGGTGGTTTCAGTGATTGCCGGCGTGGTTGTGCTGGTGATGGCCGGTACCATCTGGCTCTGGCAAAAGGGATATTCAATCGAACAGGCAGGGCTCAAGGTGACATCACTTGTCATCGGCATCCAAAAAGATCCGGATATGGTGCTGATCGGGGGCGGGACATTTCATCAAGGAGACAGTGAAGGAGCGGACGAATCATGTCAGCGAGGAGAATCATGGCGGAGACCCGTGCATGCGGTCACACTGCAGTCCTTTGAACTGGGGAAGTATGAAGTGACGTTCGACGAATATGATCGGTTCGCCATTGCGACAGGACGGAGGTTGCCTGAAGACGAAGGGTGGGGCCGTGGTCGAAGGCCGGTCATCGATGTCTCGTGGAAGGAAGCACAGGCCTATACCGAGTGGTTGTCCAAGCAAACCGGGAAGCCCTATCGGCTGTCTTCAGAATCGGAGTGGGAATATGCGGCGCGAAGTGGAGCCAAGCAGGAAGCCTGGGCCGGGACTTCACAGGAGTCTCAATTGGGACAGTACGCAGTATTTGACGGCAACTCAGGCGAACGCACGGCTGAAGTCGGGAGTAAGCAGTCGAATAGTTTGGGCCTCTATGACCTCAGCGGGAATGTGTGGGAATGGGTTGAAGATTGTGAGCATGCCACGTATGAGGGGGCGCCGGAGAATGGCTCAGCCTGGTTAGAACCGAAGGGCAGCAAGTGCGTCAGGCATGTGGTCAGAGGAGGGTCCTGGGGCTATAAGTCGGAAAGCTTGCGTGTCTCAGATCGGGGTAGGGGGGTCGTCGATCTTAGGAATGCCAGAGTCGGTTTCCGCCTTGCCAAAGACGCTGAGAAATAAGTGTCTGCTCTTGTCTGAAACATCAGAAACGGATCGATAAGGCTATCCTTTAATGGTGAAGTCCCATAATGAAATGGAAACAGACTCCCTTAGGCCAGAGTAGGAACGTCATATGAAACCGCATGCGTTTGTCGTCATGCCGTTTGGCGTGAAGCAAGACAGCCAAGGTCATGAGATCGACTTCAATCGTGTGTATGGCGAGTTGATTAAGCCGGCACTCGAAGCGGCAGGGCTGGAGGCATTCCGGGCGGATCAGGAGATGCGGGCCGGAGGAATTTTGCCCGACATGTTCCAGGAATTGCTCATCGCGGACCTGGTTGTTGCGGACCTTACGATCGACAATCCTAATGTCTGGTACGAACTCGGCGTGCGACATGCGTTACGTGCACGTGGTGTGGTGTTAGTCAGCGGTGGGCGGGTACCCACGGCGTTTGATCTCTATACCGACCGGAAACTGCGCTACTCGATGAAGGGGCAAGGGCCGGATCCGACGACGATCGAACAGGATAGGAAGAGTCTCACAGATATGGTGAAGGCCACAATGGAGTCGTGGCATGGGCGCAAGGTCAGCCCGGTCTATCACCTGTTGCCAAATCTGCAGGAACCGGATTGGAAATCACTTCGCATCGGGGATGTTGCGGAGTTTTGGAGTCGATATGACGAGTGGGAACAGCAGGTCACGCTGGCCCGAAAGGCAGGCCGGATCGGAGACGTGCTGGTATTGGCGGACGAGGCACCGGTCGCAGCCTTTCGTGCGGAGTCTTGGATCAAAGCCGGAGAAACCTTGCGCAAGGGGGAACATTACAATTTTGGCCTGGAGCAACTTGAGCGGGGTCTCGCCATTGAGCCGAATAATCTTAGAGGATTGCGGGAGCAAGGTGTTTGTCTGCAACGGCTGGCCCTGGCTGGCAAGCCGGGGCATTCGTTGGACCGAGCGCGGGAGCATTATCGTACGGTGCTGAAATCGTTTCCAAGTGACCCTGAGACCTGGGCCCTGCTGGGTCGCGTTGATAAGGATGAGTGGGTAGCGTCATGGAGTCGGGTCGGACGCACATCGGATCAGATGCGAGAGGACGCGGCCTACGAAGATGCGTTGCTGCGGGCAGCGATTGAGAGCTATGTGAGCGGCTACCGGCGGAATCCTGCTCATTACTATTCCGGCATCAACGCCCTGACGCTGATGCACCTGTACCGGCATCTCACCACCGACTCACGCTACGAGAAAGAGATGGCTTCGATGGCCGGAGCCGTTCGTTTTGCCGCTGAGTGCGAGGTTGATGTCGAGCAAGCGTTCTGGTCCAAGGCAACGCTGGGTGATTTGGAGATTTTGGTCGGGACACCGGAGACGGTGAAGTCGGCGTACAAAGAGGCCATTGCGAAGAACGATAAGGATTGGTTTGCGCTGGACTCCAGTCGTGCGCAGATACAACTCCTCAAGGATCTTGGTTTTCGACCGGAGACTGTCGACGCAGGGCTGGCCACATTCGACCGTGCTCTGCAGAAGCTAAAGAAGCCAGACGACCGTTGGCAGCCACGGAAGGTGTTTCTCTTCAGCGGGCATATGATCGATGCGCCGGATCGGCAGACTCCGCGTTTCCCAGCATCAAAGGAGCCGATTGCCGCTCAGAAGATTGCCGAAGTATTGGAGCAACTCGGTGCAGGACCTGAAGATCTTGCCCTTACCCAAGGTGCCTGTGGAGCAGACTTGCTCTTTACCGAGGCCTGCCAGCAGCGAGAGGTGCGAGTACAGTGGTTGCAGCCATTCGATGAGCCGGACTTCATCCAGAGGTCCGTGGTCTGTCGAGGCGAGGCCTGGCGTAGTCGGTATCTGGCGGCAAAGGCTAAACTCTCAACGACTGTTCGTTCTGCACCGAACCAGCTTGGCGATCCTCCCAAGGGTGTCGATCCCTACGAGCGGTGCAACCTCTGGCTTCTCTATACGGCTCTGTTTTACGGTATCAGTAAGACCCAGTTCATCTGTCTGTGGAACGGCGGTGGAGGTGACGGTCCGGGTGGCACGGCACACATGTATCAAGAAGTGAATCGCAGAACCGGACAGGTCACATGGATCGACAGCCGGACTCTGTAGCGGCGGGTGTGAGATCGTCAACAGTTGAATCTTGCGACAGTTCTCAGGAGGTAATATGAGTGAACATCTCAAGACACGCATGACGGCCGAAGGCCCGAAAAAAATCTTAGCCCTCGACGGCGGCGGCATTCGCGGCATGATGACCGTCGAAATCTTGGCGGAAATCGAGCGCATGTTGAGAGAACGGCTAAAAAAAGGTCCTGAGTTTCGGCTTGCGCATTTTTTTGATTTCGTTGCCGGGACAAGTACCGGGGCGATCATCGCAGCCTGTATTTCCGTCGGTATGAGTGTTCCCGAGATTCGCGATTTCTACATCAGC
>JAOUPN010000206.1 GCA_029879905.1 Nitrospira sp.
GGTCTGTGCGCCGAAAAGAGTCAGAATACGATTGACGATCACGCGGGCTGAGCTTTCAGGATTACCGTTCGTCCGATCGGTCAAATGCCCCTGCCCGCTGAAGAGGACTTGACCTGTTTCCACATCAATCATCCGGAGAGCCAACGACACACTATTCGCATGTTCGTGCTCACGCTCGTCCCATTGCTGCACCTCACCGACGATAATGGCTTCCGCGCCGACTAATTTACCGACGGTCAGCGCATTGGCATCATCACTATGCGTCAGTTGAGTGACCTGTTCCTGCAACAGATCATCCAACTGTGCGCGCTCGACCATATTCATATCAAGATCCAGCATCAGTGTCGCCACCATCCCTGCCACACGGGATCCTGTTCCCGGTACGCCCGGCGCATCTTCAAAGAGCATGACCGCCATGGTCCCATATTGTCCGATGGTGTCCCGGTTGATCGGCCCCCTACCCGACACGACAGGTTCTCGCATCGACCTCACCCCTCCGGAGGCGGCGCAGGCTCGACGTCTCTGCATAATGGCAGACGGCTGTCCCCATGCACACAGCTCATTATCTATGAAGACGACGTGGTTCGGATACTCGCGTTGGTCGGACCAGAGATTTGTAAACGGATAGAGGAGGCACCCGCCGATCCACATTGAGAAGGGACAATAGCCAAGCTCATATAACCATTGTTTTCTCGCTGTCAGCGAATATTCCCAGACCAACATCCGCCCATCGTCCCTCACGACACGATCAGGATGCCCGATTTCCTTAATGACCTGCATCTTGGTCATGGGAACGGCAAGGCGATCAAGCTTGGATTCCGACTTGATAATGGTGTACGCAACACCGCATCCAGCCGTCAGCGTGCATAGTGCGGCGCCCATCAGCAGCATCGACAGGCCTCGGACCAATCGCCGTCCTCTCTTGCCATATTGCATGCAGCGAGCGTAGCACCACCCACTGCAGGCTGCAACGGAGATCTCACGAGGTGCGAAGACAGGCAGAGGCTCAGGCTAAGGTTAAGGTTGAGGCTGAGGCTAAGTTGAAATCCTGAGAATCTTGCCCTCAGCCTAAACCTGAGCCTTAACCTTCACGCACCAAGAGGATTTTTCCACGATCTGCTAATTGCAGGAGGGATCGAACGGCATTTCTGCGTAGGGTCGATAGGTATCGTCAAGTGTCAACACCATATCGTGCCAAATCGAGGACGCATCTTTTTCAAAAACCCACATCGGATCGGCAGGAACAAGAATCCATGACCCGGCGTTCATTTCCCCTTCCAGTTGGCCGGGCCCCCATCCGGAATATCCCAAATAGGCACGAAAGAACTCTTCGTTGTCGGTCGTGGTAAGGATACGTTCCACCATACCCATATCGCCGCCGAGACAGACGCCGTCAAACACATGATGGGCATTCTCCGGAAACTGGCTGCCGCGGTAGAGCAACATGACTTGATTCGTCTGAACCGGTCCGCCGGCATAGAGGACATGCCCGGATCCTTCAATGATCGGCACCTGCGGCAACGCTTCGGAGATCGACATGGCCGTGGGTCGATTGACCACTACGCCTAACGCCCCCTCCGGACCATGCTCACAGAGCAGCACCACAGTCTGGCGGAAATTCGGGTCTCGGAGTCTGGGCGATGCGAGAAGAAACACGCCTTTGCTGAGCTTCAGATCCATAGATAAATCCTACCGCTCTTGCGCGGTTATGCGCAAGAGAATCCCGGACGGATCTACCACGTACACCGGTCTCACAAAGACACAATAGAACTTACAGGTTATACATCGACATCCGACGGTCGCGAAGCAGATCGTTGTAGGGATTTAAGCTCTTCCTCCGGGCGTCGGCCGGATCAATATCGAGGACAGCCAGGTCTTCTTGGTCACGAGACGCACGATACAGAATTACGCCCTTGGGTGATACGATTTCACTGTTGCCGATATAGGTCAACGGCTCTTTCTCACCACGGGCTTCGATCCCGGTGCGATTACACGTCACGGCGAACACTCGGTTTTCCAAACATCGGACCGGCATGGAGTCAGGACAATTCGGCAGCACGAGGTTGGAGGGATGGCAGATGATATCGGCCCCCTGAAGAGCCAACGACCGAGCCGATTCCGGGTAGTACCAATCAAAACAAATCATGACGCCGATCTTGGCCGATCCGAGATCCCACACCTGAAATCCTGAATCCCCCGGAGTAAAAAAGAGAGTCTCTTCAAAGAAGAGATGCGTCTTGCGATAACAGCCGAGAAACCCAGACGGTCCGACGACAACGGCGGAATTGTAACACCGCGACGCCGCCTTTTCCGGCAAACCGGCGACAATATGCATCCGCCGCCGCTTGGCCATATCGATTAATCGTCTGACTGTCGGGCCATCCGGCACCGGCTCTGCAAGCCGATAGGCTTCCTCCTGCGAGATGAATTGATATCCCGACGCAAAGAGTTCCGGCAGGACGATCAGGTCGGCGTCCGCTTGGTCCAATCGCTCCGCTACCACATCAAGATTGGCCGCCACCTCGCCGAACTGTGGGTCGAACTGTAAGAACCCGATTCGCACGACAGACACTCCTCTTCATACAAGAACGGACAGGGTGGCTGTCCCCTGTCCGTTCCATCACTCACTCCAAGCTGTTTGCAACAGCCCCTTGTCCGTATCCGTTACTTCGCTTCTGCCAAATGCGTCGCGGCCCCTGACGCATGTTCCGTACATGCATCGGCATGTCCGGCCTTGCCGTGCTTGACGGCTTCCGACAGATGCTTGATGCCTTCATCCATGTGCGGATTCTTCACACCGGAACCCTTCGCATGCTTCAACGCCTCTTCCGCATGTTGCACACACGCATCCGCATGGCCTTCTTTCCCGTGTGTCGCGGCTCCGTTGGCATGTTCGACGGCTTCTTCGACATGCTTGTTTCCGGCAAACGCCACACCGCTCAACACGGACGAACCGATAAACATCCCGACCGCGGCCAATACCAACGCGCTCCGATTGATTCTGCTCGTCATCGTGCCTCCTTCATGGTTAACATGGTTAGATGTCTCTACTTAGCTCTGATTATACGAGCACCTTACACAGCGTGTGAGAACCCTGTCAAGAAGGTCTGGCCGCCTGATTAAACCCAAGAACTTTCTGCAGTCCGTGAAAATCTTTTTCGACCGGACAGGCAAAATCGCGGCTCCATTCCCACCAGGACCCGGGGTAGTTTCTGATCTTTTGATACCCGACCAGTTTCAGGACAAAATACAACCAGGCAGAGCGAACGCCTCCGGTGCAGTAGCAGATCAGCTCCTGGTCGGCCCGAATACCTCTGTCTTCCAGCATCTCCCTGATGACATCCACATCTTTGATCGTGGCATCCTTGTTGAGAAATATGTTCCATGCGGCATGAATCGCAGAAGGAATGTGTCCCGGACGCGGGATACCAGAAATCTCTTTCCCCAAATATTCCTCCAAGCTCCTGGCGTCCAAAATCGCTGTCTGCTCATGCGTCGTCCGCACGATCAGTTTCAGCTCATCCTTTGTAATCACTCCCGTCTGCACCGGCCGGGCTTTGAACATACCCGCGGGAGGTGAGGCAGGACCATGCTCGAACGGGCGCTTCTCCGCCGTCCACTTGACCCATCCGCCGTTGAGGACACGAATGTTCTTATGGCCAAGATGTTCCAGCATCCAAAACATCCGGCCTTCATCGCCCCAGTTATCGAACGGATTGGAATAGATCACCACCTCGCTCTCATTGCTGATCCCGAGAGCGCTCAATTGCCGTTCGATCTGCGAGAGATCCGGGTTCAGCAACCCTTTCGGGACGGCATTCGGGTCACTGTATTCATGCCAAGTAGAATGCACCGCGCCGGGAATATGGCCGCCGAATTCATACGCCGCCCTGCCGCGGACATCGATCACGACTAAGTCCGGCTCACCCAATCGGCCCTGTAACGTTTCCGTATCGATCAGCAACGGATGATTCATCACGCTCCTTATGCCACGCCGAATACTATCAACCCTCGGCGTTCACTTTGCAATTCATTCCTTCCTCCGCACGGCCGATCGCAGAAAGCTGTGCCCCCTGAGTCAGCGCCGCACCGAGATCTGCCGATAAGGGAAACGTTCGTTCATCGATCACAAAACGATAGGGATCGTCTCCCATGAGTCCGTACTTATTCCGCAGCATCTCATGCTGCCCATCGGTCAGAATGTGGTACTGCACCCTGGTCTTCAGAATCAAGTCTCCCGGCTGTTCGGGAAGTCGATAGTCGAACCGATAGTCCCGAGCAGCCAATGGTAATAAACGATTGTCATACAGCTCGATGATGGCCGGCTGCCAGAGTATCCAGCGTCCCATCGTCGAGGACTGCCGTTCCAGTACCGTCCCCTGCCGGTCCTCCACGATGAACTCTACGGTAAAAAACCGGTCCGGATCGCCGGTCGGAATTTTGTGGCCGGCGCCAGCGTTGGTCAGCGTCAACGTGACACCGACCCGATCACCGGGCTTCGGCGCATCGGTATCCGCCTTGACCTCAATCTCCACCGCCCTCCGGATCATATCCGGATCATGTCCGCCCCGCCATAAATGTCGGCGGCCACGACGGACCGGCCCGCCCACGGCCACCGGCCGCTCAATTTCCGGCATGTGACAACTTTGGCAAATAAACCCCTGCTCCTGCCAATGCTTCCCTTCATATTCCGCATAGGTTCCACAAGGCCCCACATTGTAAAACTGTGCAGGACCGGATACGACATTATGACAGCGATAGCACAATTCCGCCGTTCTGAACTTTGGATCGTACTTCGTGGGATGCGGCGCCAGCGCATCTTCGAACGGCCCAAGAATGACGCCGTCCCGAACATGACAGGCCGCACATGTGACGGACTCTTTTTGATATTCGGCGTCGTAGTGCGGGTTCGGCTCCTGAACGGCCTTCTCCACCCGTCCGCGTGGGATATCCTTGACCAACGTCGGCTGCTGATTTTCCAGCGGCGTGTGACAATTCAAACAGACCCAGATGTTCTTGTCTTTCTTCCAATAGGCTTGAAAAAACGGGTCTTCATACGCATGTGCATGGATACTCGTTTTCCATTCCTCGTAGATCTCACGATGACATTGGCCGCAGGACTCGGCTTTCAGACTGACCAGCCCCTGCGGCACCCGTTGAAACGGGATGGCATAGGCATAGTCGTCTCGTAACCCAAAGATGACAACCGGCTTAATCTCGGTGTAGTAGACATAGACCAATCCGGCAAGAGCAACCACCGCCAAGCCGATCTTCAATCCACGAGTCATGCTTCGATCAGCGCCTTGACATGGGCATCAACGGACATGGCCAACGCTTTCAGATTATATCCGCCTTCAAGCGATGAAAGGATGCGGCCGTGAGCATGGCGCTTGGCGATACCGACTACGACATCCGTCAGATCGGCATAGCCGATCTCCGTCAAGCCCATACTTGCCAAGGGGTCGTCTCGATGCGCATCGAACCCGGCAGAGATAATCACAAACTCCGGTTTGAAATCATCGGCCGCCGGAACTAGAGCCGTACGAAACACCTCATGATACTCTTCATCGCCTTCGCCTGCCTCCATCGGCACATTGATGGTAAAACCCTCTCCCGCACCCGTTCCCCTTTCAGTTCCCCTCCCAGTGCCGGGATAATGGGGATACTGGTGCGTGCTGAAAAAGAGAATCGAGGGGTCGTCCTCAAAACTGTGTTGGGTGCCGTTCCCATGATGCACATCCCAATCGATGATCAGCACACGGGAAAGCCCATACTTCTTCTGCACATAGCGTGCGGCAATGGCCACATTGTTCAAGAGACAGAACCCCATCGCCCGGCCGGCTTCCGCATGGTGCCCCGGAGGTCTCACGGCACAGAACACATGATCGACCTCTTTCGTCATGATGGCATCAACTCCCGCCAGTGCACCACCTGCAGCCAAATACGCAGCAGTCAACGAACCGGGCGACATCGACGTGTCAGCATCCAGTGAGACGCGGCCATGTGCAGGCGCATGCCGATTCAGTGACGCCACATGATCGGATGTATGCACCTGGGTAATCCATTCTTCTTCGGCTTTGCGCGGCTCAATCTTGACCAACTGCGCCATCGTTCCGCTCTGTTCTAACTGCTGGAGGATCGCACGAAGCCGATTCGGGGATTCCGGATGCCCGGCTCCCATATCGTGCTCGAGATACGCTGCA
>JAOUPN010000207.1 GCA_029879905.1 Nitrospira sp.
CGTGATTTGATAGGGAGCAATGCCGAACGATTCTATCGGACGATTCAAGAGACCAAAATTATGACGCCGCCGACCAATTGCATTTCCCCTATCGGCGAGAAAGCGATTCTCTCCGGCCTCTATAAACAGATCAAGGGAGAATTTTACACGGCGGTCAGCCGGCCGCCGGCCGTCTATCGCGGCAACCCCTTTGTCATTGAGGCAGGACTGGCTTATGGTCAGCGACCGGAAGATGTGAAAAGGGCCAAGCGGCCGACTGCGCCGAAAGCCGAGGGCGAGCATGAAGATGAGGATTCTGAGCTTGCGCGAGTGATCCGGTATGCCAACCGTGTGCCGCTGCTGTATCAACAATCGGCCTGTGCGACATTCAAGGCCGTGCTCGGCACGACGTGGAAGAACTACGGGATGAGTCAGTCGCGTGGAGCCTTGCCTGGCGGACCGATGGTGATCTTTGTCCATATGGCTTCGGTGTGGGTGCCGTTCACGAGCGAATCCAAGGAGGCAATCGCCGATTACGACGAAATACAAAAAGAGATTCGGCTGGCGTTGCGGGAGTGCGGAAGACGATTGGGATTGTTTATACGCCGACGTGAGCGAGCCGCAAGCGAGTTTCGGCGTCGGAATATCTTTGAGTTGTATATCGAGGAAGTGGTCGAAGCCTGCAATCGACTGAAGGGTGGATCGCTGCCGAAAGAGCAACTTAAGTCGAAGCTGCAAGAGATTGCCGCGTCCCGCACCGGTGGGACGAAAACCGATGAGGCTCTCGGGAAGTCCGATGCGGGCCCTGAAGGTCTCCCGCATTCGATTATCGTCACGGAAGAAGGTGTGGAGGGAGAGGTCGGTGCGGCTGGTGATAGCAGATCCGAGGATGGTTCGGCGTCTGTTTCTGTTGATGTGGGTAATCGTGATGCGGAGGAGCCGGTATCGGAAGAGACGACAGGAGTAGAGCAGCCGTCGAGAAAGAGACAAAAGAAAGTATCCACATCGTCAAAGGGCGCAGCCCAACAGATTGCGCTTTTCGAATCATCCCCCAGCAAACCCAAACAACCAAATAAACCAAACAAACTAGATAAACGAGTCAATCCGTCTTCCTCTCCTCGGCTGAAAAGAAAGAAGTAAGACCCATGGCAACGAAAGCGACAAAGACCACTCCAGTTGAAAAGAAGCTGATCGGATTGGCCGACATCGTGATTCACGCGGCGGATCGGTCGAATGACCCGACGTTTTCTATCCCCGTCCGGGCCTTGTCGAACGTGTCGTTCAACGAGCGCAAGGGGTTGATTGAAATGGGTGACCGAAAGCAGTCCCGCTCGTTTTTCAACGTCGGCATGGCCAAGAAGTTTATGCAGACGGTGCTGGTCGCAGATGCATTGGCGGAGTTGCAGCGAGCGGACCTCACGACGTCGCTTCGTGAAATTTACTACCGGACGAAACACACGATCAAAGATTCCCATGAGAACACGTTCGATACGCAGGATGAATCCGATCCCGTCATCGAGGATTTGGAAGTGTCGCTGGCGGCGTTACGTGAAGAACTGCATGTTCGGGCGGAGAACAGCGGGAGTATCGTCGGACCGGTCGTATTCGGGGACGACGGTGATCGTGTGGACTGCTCGAAGTTGGGCAAGGGCGGCTATTCCGTTCCGTCGATCGTCGAGCCGGAGTATCTGGAGATTCGGCGATGCACGGCGGATTTTGTTCTCCTGGTAGAGAAAGGCACCCAGTGGAACCGGCTGTCGGAGGATAAGTTTTGGCGTCGGTATAACTGTGTGTTGTTGACGGGTAACGGCCAGCCGCCCAGAGGGGTCAGGCGTTTGGCGAGACGGCTCCATGAGGAACAGAAGCTGCCGGTCTATGTGTTGGTCGATAACGATCCCTGGGGTTATTACATCTATTCGGTCATAAAGCAGGGCTCGATCAACCTGGCGTTTGAGAGCCAGCGTATGGCGATTCCCAAGGCCAAGTTCATCGGTCTCTCCAGCGCGGATCCTGAGCGGTATGGGTTGCCCCGCAACGTCGGGATCAAACTCAACGAGAAAGATACTGCCCGGGCGAAAGAGTTGATGAACTATAAGTGGTTTAAGAAACCGGCGTGGCAGGCGGAGATCAAGCGGATGTTGACGAGCGGATTGAAATACGAACTCGACGCGCTGGCGAACAAAGACTTCCAGTACCTCACAAAGAAATATCTGCCGGGAAAGCTCAAAGACAAGGACTGGCTGGACTAGTCGGCATCATCAAAACCCCGATTGTCATTGGTCGTGCCCTTCGTCGCTCGTCGTTTGTGAAGCGTATGTTGCTGCAACGTTTCGAGTTTCAGGTTTCTTGTTGCGCGTGCTGTGACGGAACATGCGGTCTTTTCGAAACGCGAGACTCGAAACTCGGAACTTAGGGGTGAGATACGAGATGCATTGTACGAGACTGAAGTACTCAGCCGATTGCACCGCAAACCATCCATGAAGACCGTACCCGCTTGGACTTCGCCGCTTCGTGAATGGCAGCGCCGCGCATTGGAGGCGGTGTGTGCCCATCAGGCAGCGGATTTTCTGGCGATGGCCACGCCTGCGGCCGGGAAAACACGATTTGCGCTACGCGTCGCGCACCGATTCCTGACGACTCAGGCGGCGTCGCGTATCTTGGTCATCTGCCCCACCAGCCATTTGCGCGCACAATGGTCGGATGCCGCGGGAAAGATGGGGCTGCAACTCGATCCTGCTTTGACGAACGAACAGGCCGTCGAAGCGCCGGATTACCACGGTGCAGTGGTGACCTATCAGCAAGTCTGTCTGGCGCCGGAGATTTTTCAGCGGGCTTGCCGATCAAAAAAAACGCTGGTTGTTCTGGACGAGCTACACCATGCGGGCGACGGGAAAAATTGGGGCAAGGCGCTGAGAACAGCCTTCGAGCCGGCGGTGTTTCGCTTGATTCTCTCCGGTACTCCCTTCCGTTCGGACAACAATCCGATCCCCTTCATTCGGTATGAGCATGGAGAGAGTCGGGCCGATTTTGCCTATAGCTATTCCGAGGCGATCCAAGACGGTGTCTGTCGGCCGATTGTGTTTCCCAGTTACGAAGGTGAGTTGACCTGGTTTTCCGAGGGGCGTGAGCATACGGCCACATTTGAAGACGGTCTCACATTCGACCGGCAACGGGAACGGTTGAAGACGGCGCTGCTTCAAGAGTCGTGGCTTGGACAGGTGATCAAGGATGCCCACACACAGCTCACGCAATTGCGTAAAGAGGAACAGGCGGACGCCGGTGGATTGATCGTCAGCATGGATCAGGACCATGCCCGTTGGGTTGCTGATCTCGTCGGCCGCATCACCGGCAGCAAAGCGGTCGTGGCTGTGTCGGACGATCCAACGGCTTCCGGAGCAATCGAGGAATTTTCCAGTCACAAAACGCAGCAGTGGCTGGTGGCGGTCAACATGGTGAGCGAAGGGGTGGATATTCCGCGTCTACGGGTCGGCGTCTACGGCACCAACGTATTGACGGAAATGTATTTCCGGCAGGTGGTCGGGCGCTTCGTCCGTATGCAGGATGGTGTCCCGATTCCTCAACGGTCCTGGTTGTACCTGCCCAAGGATCCGGTTCTCGCCCATTACGCGAGGCAGATCAAGACGGAACGTGATCATGTGTTGGAAGACATCATGCCGGCCGGACAACGAGACCTCTTTGGCCGTGTCACCACCGTTTCGGTCAATGAATATATGCCGCTCATGGCTGTCGCTCGAATGGACAGTGTCATCGGTGAGGAGGAGGTAAAAGGGGAGGGAAATGCGACGGTTATCGCTGATCCGCCGGTCTCACTGCATGAGCGGAAGTCGGATCTGCGCGAACTTCACCGAATGCTGGTCAGTGCCGTCGCGAGAAACAGCTCGATCGATCACCGTCGTCTCAACGCCGAACTGATCGCACGCACCGGAAGCCGCGTCGATCAAGCGACGATCGAGCAGCTGCAGAAACGCATCCAATTGCTGCAACGGTGGAAAGACCAAGGGTATGATGGGAAACGGTGAGGGGAGGACATAAACGTAAAACACGGCTTCTGATAGTTGCGTGCTTGCTTATGACGCGGGGTCACAGACAAGGGTTTTGAACTGCGACACAGATAGGATAGTTGTTGTCAGGAGTTTCCGAGCCTGCGTGAAATCACGATCGCCGGTCACCAGCCAGTCGGCTTGGGCGGAGTGTGCGCAGGCGAGGAACTTGGCGTCTGTAGGATCGGGCGGATACGTGAGTCCGATGGGCACTTCTACGAAGACGGTGGCTGTCTCTAGAAACGTAATCCACTGGCTGAGTAACGTCGGCGACAGGTCGAACTTAGGGCGGGCTAGGACCTCTCGATACTCGGCTAGAGTCTCTGCCGATACGATCCATTCCCAGTCTGAGTGAGTGACCACTGCGCGAAGGACTGCTTCCGGGTCTTTATTTTTGAAGGCCGCTGACACTACGACATTGGTATCGATAACGACTTTCATCGAGTCCGGACGGCCGCGACTTCGGTGGCCAGATCGGCATCAGAGAGGGTGCGGGCTTGCGGGAGCGCTTGCGTCGTCTTCAGGAGGGTGTGCAACGTTTCAAGTTGGGCAGTTGGCGACAGCTCCGTAGCGATCATCACCACTTCTACGCAGTCTCCGGCTTCGAACGGTAGATCCGAGAGTGTGACCTGCTTGGGATTTTCAATAGTCAGGTACTTTCGATAGGCTCGCATGTCAGACTCCATGGAAACCAATGTGTATTATGCTCGCCATCAGTTCCGAGCGCAAGCGCTTGGCGAGTTCAAGGCAGCTGGATAGTGTATCGGATAGTCATCAGTGCACGAACAGCCGATCAGATAGTGGCTGCTTCTTTTTCGCGCAGGTACTTGTCGAATAGAAAGGTGCCGAAGGGGAGGATGGAGGCGATGAAAGCCAGTGCAGAAAACTTGTTGTCCCATTGATAGGTCGCGCGTAGGCTAACCAGTCTGGCAACATAGAGCAGAAACAAAATACCGTGAATCGATCCCACCACCCGCACGGCCAGCGGCATCCCCATGAAGTACTTCATCGGCATGGCAATGAAGAGCAGAATGAGAAACGACGTTCCCTCCGCTAACGCGATCATCCGAAACGCTCTGATTGGATTCACCAGCCTCGCTCTTTCTACGTCTTGTCGTGGAAGGACAACAGCAGTCGGTATTGTCGTAGACTGACGAGGCGGGTGTCAATGAGGCTTTCCGTATAAGAGTCTCAGCTCTGACCGGTAAAGAATAGACGAATCAGCGCAAAATTAACTCCCCCCTACGTCCACTGCCGCCAACACATCTCTACTGAATCTATTTGGATTCACATCGAATCAAATCAATTCACCCTGTAGAGTTTCGTTTCCTCAGGTGGCACTGAAAAAGTACTTAATACAAGTACTTCCGTCGGATTTAAAGTGGTCCAATCCTTGCCGAGCTGATTCAGTAAAGAAAATAGCATTCCGGCTGGAATATCCCAGGTGGTGTAGACGGAGAAATATCATGGCGGCACTCAAGGTGGGATCCGCTGAAGCATCGGGTACTGACTTGGGTGTTAGCACGAGCAAGATATAGAGCTCTGATTCGCTACGTCATGACCTCTTGATTAAGAATGGCCCGGCATGGACTCCGAAAGGTCCTGGGTTACACCTGGTAGAGAATAATTAGGAAGCAAGGGGTTTCCCTAGTTTGCGATAAAGCAGAGCCGGAGTATGTAGCGCGAGCGAGAAAAGTGGTTAGTTATGAAAGCAAAAAGGTTATAGATCTATTAGGTGTTTTGGTTGTATGGCATGGATATTTCAGGATTCAAGGAGCGCTGGCACGAAACACTCAGGGACCCCAGGATAACTATGTTGCTCTTATAGGCGGCAATTCAGACGGTTGGCGCGACAGGTAGCATCATTGTAGGGGGGGATAATCAGGACGGTGATTTATTCATCAGGAAAAGCAGCGGTGAAAGCGTAATGCATCTAGATGGGCAAGATAGGTGCCTGTTAGTTAAGAACCCAAAAACCCTAAGCCAGAAAGAGAGGGAAAGATGACCCGTAGGTTAGTACTTATGGTTGCTGTCATTGTGGCGATCGTGGTGAGTGCCTGGGCTCTGTGGAGCCTCCGCGAAACTGAGACGAGGGTTATTACCTCTGCGCAAATACTGGAGACAAAAATCGTCGTCCGCGGCGAAGGACCCGCCAAGT
>JAOUPN010000208.1 GCA_029879905.1 Nitrospira sp.
AACCCTCCTGGAAAATCCGCTATCCCATCGAAGCCAATGCCGACCAAACCGAGGTCCGTTCTCTGATGTTCCGTCTGGAGAGTCTGAGGGCCCTTGCTATTATCGATCCGGGCCCCGAACGAGACGCCGTGGCCCAAACCCTGACGGATCCGAAAATCAAAGTGACGATCCACACGTCAGCCGGCGACCAAACCCTGAAGCTTTACCAACCGGACCCGCAGAGCGGCGAAGCCATTGCGGAGACAACACCAGACGCGCCGCTCTATCGCATCAATCCGACGGCGATCAAGGATCTGTCGAGGGAACTATTCGACCTGCAAGACAAACGGCTTCTCGGCGTCAATGTGGAAGACATCGCGATGTTGTCTGTCAAAGCCAGGGATAAATCCTACGTGCTGATTAATCAACGCGGCGAATGGGTACTGGAGGATCAACCGGGACAAAGGGTCAGCCAGGAAACCGCAAATCTCTTCATCAGCCGTGTTGCGGATCTTCCGGCGGAACTCCGGGTACTCAAGCAGTCCACCCCGCTCGCGCCCTACGGACTCTTGGTCCCCAGCGCAGAGTTTATCGCCACCGGCAAAGACGGCAAGATTGCCGGAAAACTCTCTCTTGGTAATCTCGCAGGTAATCTTGCCTACGCCATGGGGCAAGGCGTACAAGGTGTGTTTCAAGTCCGCCCGGACCTCCTCACGCAGATTCCCTCTAAGGCCAACCTGCTGGACTCGGTGCAAAGCCAGTCGCTTCGCTGACTGCCACGTAAAACGTAAAAGGCAATACGAGTGAGGGATCAGGGGCTGACTTTGTCCAGGGCTGAGGACTGAGGGCCGAGGACTGAGCGCTGAGGACTGAGGCGCTCGGAGCCTTCGCACGAGACAAACCAAACCAACCAAACAAACCAGATAAACCAGACAGACTAAATAGACCTATCGCCTACGTGTGGGGTCTGCCCCCGTCCGAACCGCTAAGCCTTAACCTCAACCTTGACCTTCCCAAATCTTCCATCCTGTTTCACCATTTTTCCAGCAGGTTGGTCAAAAAGGCCGTCCAGCAAGGCCGCAACAAGCGAAGAGGTGAGGCGTACTTTGGGCCGTACGTCGAACCTCTAAGCGATGCGAGAACGACGCTGGCGGGCTTTTCAACAACCTGCTACGCTTCTTCCAGCTGAATCGCTTCCACCCGAACCCTAGCAACCCCTTTTGACACAAAACCCAATTTCTTTGCCGCCCCCCAACTGAGATCAATGATCCGTTTCCCTGAGTCGCCATTGTGGTCGCTAGGGAACGGGCCTCGGTCATTTACCCTGACGACAATCGATCGGCCGTTGTCCAGGTTGGTCACCTGCACATGCATGGGCAACGGTAGATACTTGTGCGCCGCCGTGAACGCCCGGGGATTGAACACTTCGCCGTTCGCCGTCATATGACCGCCGGCTTGCCGCCGAGTTTCTTCTCCGTACCAAGAGGCGATCCCGGTTTCTTGGTACTGCTCGGCCTCGGCCACGGACATCGGGACATAGTGACGTCCCTTGACGACATAGGGGGAGTTTTTCACCCGACCCTGGCGAATGGCTTCTTTAGGAGGAAGTCCATCGATCGTCTCCAGTTCCGCATGGGTCAACGCATAACTCAATGGCGCACGAATCACCTCAAAGGTAAATTTCCCGACGTGGTACACCACTTTGGTCGTGCCTTTCGTCAGGTGATACGTACCTTTAAGCACCCAGATCGTCCCCTTCACCGTCCCCTTGACGACCTTGTAGGTAGTTTTAATGACCGAGCATCCGGCAAGCGGCATCACGGCAAGCAGGAATACCAACCCAATCGCACTGGTGATCAGACGCTGATTTTGGCTCTCAACATGTACCAGGCCGAACATGCCCCTCGCTTCCCACTCCGTTGATGTTCCAGAACAAGTATTCCTCTAAACGCAAACTAGATAGATAGCTGAAAGATTGCAAGGACCTATCGTACTCGGCCGTGCTACCAAGGGCAGCTTCCAGCTGCCACAGTGAGACGAACCTCGTGAAACGTGAAAGGTTAAACGTGAGGAGTGAGGCAGAACCTCTGTCTAGTGCTAGGTACTGAGTGCTCAGGCGATCGACGAACCAGAGATGCCAGACAGACGAAACACACCAATCCGCCGATTCACCGCATAAAGCATACGTCTACTTCACTGAAGCAGATTCGATGCAAAGGCCTGGCGCAAAGGCTTCGGAATACGGCCTAACAGACAGCCTCGGCTTTCTGCGAAGCGGGTGGACTGGTTAGGACATACGCCTACTTTGATCGGATACATCATAATCTTGGTGATCACCGCCACCATTGACAGAATTTCCAGGTCTTCCCTTTACGTATAGTCATGAGACAAGAATTACACCGCGCAACGCAAGACCCTGCCATGAGGAACCATTATTCACAACTCATGTATACACTCCACGGCAACGCCTTCTGTACACTGTAAACATTTCTTACACTGGCACTGAGTTGCATCTCCCTATTTCCATGAGCATTGCTTGTTCTGTGGCATTTTTCTACGTAAGAAGTTTTGACAATCTATTGATGTCACAAGCGCACCGCTGTTGTAACCGCTTATATATCAATTGCTTTAACAGCTAACTTATATGGCATAGAGATTGCTTGCCATTTCATTTAGGGTTCATCACAGTGACTACCGACGCACACCAAAACTCGTTACAATGTAGTTCTAACAGGGAGGAAGCACAATGGCACGCAAGAAATCTATCCAAGCTCTATTAGGAGGACTTGTACTTATAGGGGGACTACTGGCTGCAGAGCAAGCTCACGCTCTTACCCTCTACGGCAACAATGCTGGATTTGGAACGGATATTGTTGAAGTGTTTGACGTCGATGTGGCTGCAGGAACGGCTTCAAAGATTAACGACTACACCAACATCACAGGAAATGGGCGTGGTGTGGTGGTAGTCGGAGACGTTGTCTATACGACAGTGGTAGGGGACAATCATATCTATATGACTAACCGTGTCAGTGGGCTAACGATTGGTTCAATCGCCACCAGCCAAGCCAGCATGTCAACGATCGCATTCGATGGGACGAATTTTTGGACAACCGATTACAGCGGAACCAACCAGGGGTTCTACATTGATGCGGTCACAGGCCTGACACTCAAAACTGTCACGTTCAGCCTTGCAACCGGCTATATGGATGGGATGGAATACTTCAATGGGAAACTGATCGTCAATCGGACAGATGGGGGATTCGGTGGCCCAATCGTATACGATGTCTATGATTTGGACGGCAACCTTCTCACCGCCAACTTTATCACATCACAAAACGGCACAGGCATCGCGTATGATGGCGCCAATTTCTTGGTATCTGATATCTTCAACAACCAGATCAATGTATTTGACGGAACAAGCGGCGCTTTCATGAAGAATATCTATTTAGGCTCAACCGGCCATTTAATTGAAGATCTATCTGTCGACTATGCCACAAGACCCGATACAGGAACTGTTCCAGAGCCTATGTCCCTGATTCTGCTTGGGTCAGGTCTGACAGGGCTTGTCGCAATGAGAAGGCGGATGAAGTTGTGATTGTCCTGTAGTAATCAACGTTTTTTCGTTTTGGATAAACCCGCAGTGCCAGAAAGGCGCCGCGGGTTTATCTTTTGCAACTGAATAATGCCGCGTATTACTGAAAGAAAGATGAACGGGCCACGTCTACTGTCTTACTTGTCATGGGGACGGAGGGGCCTACGGACAGCAAACACTATCATCGATTCGAAAATAAGAAACCCCCTCTTGAGCTGAGACTCAATGACAGACTCTCCCAACCTACATCGGACTGTTGCGCCCCCCTTTTGACCAGTTAATTCCCTGTCGCACCCTTCGCCGTGTAATGGACCTCCAAATATCGATGAACGATATCGGTGATGTAGTCCAAAAGATTCTGATCCGTCATCCCGATTGACCAAGTACCTCCCCACGCACTCGCACTTCGACGAATGCGGGGTATGGCAATGACCTGTCCTGTGGCAGAATCCGTCAATCTCACATCAATATCGACAAAAGAGTCCCCCATCATATAACCAAGAAAAAAGCGGGCGGCCGCGCTGATGACACGAAGCTCCTGGACTTTTGGCTCTATGATCAAGACGCCCGCCTCAGCACCCTCACTTTTTTTTGCTCGCCACCTGTCAAGCAATGGGGTGACGCGAGTAGTAATCCTGCTTCCAAGGTCCTTCGACACATCTACTTTAGCTTCGTCTGCCATGACTCCGCTGCTCATTGCAATCGGCTTCAATTCATAATCACGAAATTCCGACAGTGCTCTCGTCGGAGGAGCAAGTCGCCCGACCTCCTCCTCTGCCACAGCGGCGCGTCTTGCCGGATCAGATGCGCAACCAACAACCATGAGAGCAAACATTGCAACCGCGAGATATTTCATTTTCCACTCCCCTTTCCATATAGCCACCAGCACAAATCCGGCATTCTATTTTTCTTTCCAAGTCCTCCATGGCATAACCACGTAAAGGACTGTTCGTCATTGCCGTTTGCACTCTCAGCGCTCGAACTATGATTTGCTTTCAGCACGCTGGCCGGGAACTCTGCCAGATCAGCCGAACGAGCATCATCTCCAAATCAATCCCGCTTGTAGCTTCGTCAGAAATGTACCGATAACCCTCCCACACCATGAAGCGCCTGCACGGTCAAATCCAGTGGGGGCAACATGAACGGCCACACCCCTACCTCCACCGAATGGAACGCATAGGTATATTTCCCCTCCCCAAACACGGCGATGTGTTTGGTTAAGAATACCTTGGCTCCCCACAGCCCCTGAAAGGCCGGTGCAGTATGCGCACCCTCAAAGAATGTCGCTCCTGGCACATGAGCAGTGAGCCGCTGTCCCCCGCCGCCGAATCCCACATAGGGGAACCATCGTCCATTCGGAACCCCTTGCGTCACACCCATCGGGACACGAGCGAGGGCATGGACTCCGAAGTAGGTCGCACTGAGATTAAGATTTCCGGGCCAATTGGGATCAAAATGGGTGACGTCGAACTCAACGCCGATGTCGACCCCCAATCTCTTTCTTGGACCGGTGAACCAGATTCCCACCTTTCCACCGAATGATGGGGACTGATCCAGCTTTTCGTCCCTCGCAATCGTTTGTCCTAGAAATTCCATATCAGTTGTGAAAGGAAATGAATACCCGCCAAACCCAGATACATAGACGTCGATCGGCCTCACGCGCACTCCATCTTCCGCACAAGCCAATGAGGCCGCACCCACGAACCCAACTGCCAGCACCATAGTGAGAATACTCTTCCGCATGTGGCACCTCCCAATCCTGACAATGTACTTCTCCAGCAGCTACACATAAGGAAAGCAAAAAGAGCGCCATTCTGGAACCTCCACCTTCCTCAAGTAACTCCAGAATATTCCATTAGGATTGCAGTGCTTTCGAGTCCGTGGACATGTCTCGCCATGAAAGATGTGGCGATAGAGTACAGTCCGATCACTCTACAGAGAGGATATTTGCCACAGATACCAAAGTTCTCATAATGGCAGTTTACGTCAAGGCGCTCCTCGTTTGGAGGAACATCCCAGAGAATGTATTGTGCGGGCGACTTTCACGGATTGCGGGACATCGGATCGATTCTTTCCTATACTGCATCAGGCGCCGACACGAGGGGCACAGAGTCCCTCACCCCTGTCCGAGAACCTCGAAAGGTGACGAATGATGCGATCGAACATAGTTGCCCTGTTTGCCGCCGTCCTGTTTGCAATGAGTACCGGCTGCGCCGAATTGGATCACGCCCTCAACAGTCTGCAACTGCCGGTCAAGACCGGGGTCTTAGATGAACGGACGATCGCGGCCGGATTGAAAGAAGCCTTGCGGGTAGGAACCGGCAATGCCGTCTCGCTGACAGGATCACCCAACGGATACTTCAACAACCAGGCGATCAAACTCCTGCTGCCGAAGCAGTTGCAGTCGTACGAACAGGGGCTCCGCACACTTGGCTATGGCCGACAGGTTGATGAATTCGTGCTGACCCTGAACCGCGCCGCGGAACGGGCCGCGCCGCAGGCCAAGCAAATCTTCTTGGCCGCCATCGCCGAGATGACCTTTGCCGACGCCACACAGATTTTGAACGGCGGGCATACCGCCGCGACCGACTACTTCCGAGTCAAAACCCATGACCGATTGGCTAC
>JAOUPN010000209.1 GCA_029879905.1 Nitrospira sp.
GCGAGCGAGGGAGCTCCACCCCAATAAGGAGATTCACTACGACAAGGTGTGGGCAGGGGTCAGAGGATAGGGAAGGTTGGGTGGAATGGGGTGACTCAAGTTCTCTTCGGCGCATCCGATAGGGGACGTATCGGCTCGATGAAGGAGAACGGTCGCCGCATGTGTTCGAGGGGTATCCCTCGGCCATCGCCGGTCGGAGTCGCAGCCGAATATTCAGCAAGAGGAGGAGTGTATGCCAACGGCGGCGGTTGAAACTTCGACGAAGGAACTCAATCAGCGGATCGGGTTGACGACGGACGGCAGTCAGTTTTTGACGTTCAATCTTGGCGATGAACTCTACGGGGTCGATATCCTTCGTGTGCAGGAGATTAAGGGCTACACTGCTGTGACAAAGATTCCCAATACGCCGTCCCACATCAAGGGTGTCCTGAATTTGCGCGGTACGATTGTGCCGATCGTGGAACTCAGAACGAAGTTCGGCATGCCGACGATCGATTATACGACCTTCACCGTCATTATCGTCGTCGTCGTACGAGACAAAGTGATGGGGCTTGTGGTGGATTCCGTCTCGGATGTGTTGAACATCGATAATAAGGATATCCAGCCCCCGCCGCAATTCGGCGGCAAGGTTGATGTGAGTTTTATGAACGGGATCGGAAAATCCGGCGACAAGCTTGTTGCCTTGCTGGACATGGATCGCCTCTTGTCCGATGGAGACTTGCAGGAGGCCTCCGGTGAATCAGTACCGAACTAGTTGAACCGATAATGCTCTCAAGCAACCATTGATTGGACCATCACTGAAGGAGATTGATCATGGCGACAGCGGCGAAGAAGAAGGCGGCGAGCAGTAAGAGCGTGAGTGCGAAGGATTCGGCCTTGAAGCTCGGGGCGGTGGAACGGGTGCAGGCTGTTGCCGAGTTCGGTCTCGACGGGACGATCCTTACCGCCAACGAGAATTATCTGAAAATCATGGGTCGGACGCTCGATGAAATCGCGGGGCAGCATCATCGGATGTTTTGTGATGCCGCCTATGCCGGGAGCCCGGAGTATCAGGCGTTCTGGGCCAAATTGAATCGAGGGGAATCCGAGTCCGGCGTCTATCGGCGGGTGACCAAGGGGAACAAGGACGTATGGATTCAGGCCTCCTACGTTCCCATGCTCGGCGCCGGTGATAAGCCGCTGAAGGTCGTAGTGTTTGCGAGTGACGTGACCGCACAGCAGCGGGAGCTGGAAGATCTCCGCGATGAGCTCAAGGTACGCGTCGATATTATGAACGTCACCAGTATCGTCTCGGAAGCGGACCTCAAGGGTGACATTGTGACCATCAACGATAAGTTTCTGGAGGTGTCCAAGTATCCGAAGAACGAATTGATCGGTCATGGGCACAATACGACCAGGCATCCGGACATGCCTAAAGAAGTGTTCAAGCAGATGTGGGCCACCATCGGCCGTGGGCAGATTTTCCGTGGTGTCGTGAAGAACCGGGCCAAGGACGGTACACCGTACTACGTGGATGCCTGTATCGCACCGTTTGTGGATAAGAGGACAGGCAAGCCTCGGAAGTACTTGGGAGTACGGTATGACATTACAGAACAGGAGATCGCGCGACAGAATATGCAAGGGATTGTGGATGCGATCGATCGTGCCTATGCAACGATTGAATTCAATCTAGACGGGACCATTATCAAGGCCAACGACAATTTTTTGAAAACTCTCGGCTATACGCTTGACGAGGTCAAGGGGCAGCATCATCGGATGTTTTGTGATCCGTCCTATGCAAGTACGAGCGAGTATTCCGCATTCTGGCAAAGGCTGGGTCGGGGAGAGTTTGATGCAGGAACCTATCACCGAATCGGAAAGGGAGGAAAAGACGTCTGGATTCAGGCGTCGTACAATCCGATCAAGGATGAAATGGGAAGGACGTTTAAGGTCGTCAAAATGGCAACTGATGTGACCGCCCAAAAGAAAGCTCAGGCAGACCTCGAAGCCTGTATGGGCGAAGCGCAACATTCGCTCGGGGCCTTGGCTCAAGGCGACCTTACTCAAGGGATGCAGGGGACGTATCAGGGTGAGTTAGAGAAGATGAAAACCAGCATCAACGACGCATTGGTCAACTTGACTCAGACGATGACATCGGTACGCAGCGCAGTGGAGGCGGTGACGACAGGGGCTGAAGAGATCACGAAGGGGAACGAAGACCTCTCGCAGCGAACCAGCGAGCAGGCTTCGGCGCTTGAGGAAACATCCGCTTCGATGGAAGAGATGACGAGTACGGTCAAGCAGAACGCCGACAACGCCAAACAGGCCAATCAGTTGGCCATTGCGGCCCGCGATACGGCCGATAAGGGCGGATCAGTCACCAGGAAGGCCGTCGACGCGATGGGTGAAATCAACAAGAGCAGCAAGAAGATCGCCGACATCATCACGGTGATCGACGAAATTGCCTTCCAGACGAACTTGTTGGCCTTGAATGCCGCGGTCGAGGCGGCACGGGCCGGTGAGCATGGGCGAGGATTCGCCGTCGTGGCGGCCGAAGTGCGGAATCTGGCGCAGCGGTCGGCGACGGCGGCCAAAGAGATCAAGGGCTTGATCAATGAGTCGATCCAGCGTGTGAACGACGGGAGTGAGTTGGTGAATCAATCAGGGAAAACGCTGGAGGAAATCGTCAACTCCGTCAAACGGGTCACGGATATCATTGCGGAGATCACTGCGGCCTCCCAAGAGCAGGCCAGTGGGATCGACCAAGTCAATAAGGCGATTCTGTCCATGGACGAAACCACGCAGCAAAACGCGGCGTTGGTCGAAGAAACCACGTCGGCGGCCCAGTCGATGAAGGAACAGGCCAAAGGCTTGATGCAACAGGTCGATGTATTCAAAGTGAGCCAGGAGGATGGACACTCGGGCGCTTCTGCAGGGGCCAGGCATGAAGGGGCCAAGTTTACCGATAAACCGTTGGCGAAGTTTGCCGCTCGCTCATCCGCTCCGAAGCCTGGGCTGAAAAAACCGGCCGTGTTTTCCAAGTCTGGGGATGGGGGAGAGGATGGTGAACTGGCCGGTGTCGCCGGCGGTAATGGGAAGAATCGCCGGCATAAAGATACCGAGTTCGAAGAATTCTAGTCCAGGGCAGCCGCCGGTTCGGAGAAACAATCTGAGCCGGCGGCTGGTGCCTCAAGGCAGGATAAGCAACAGAGTGGTCTTGGGGAAGAGATCCCTCCTGAACCTCGCGGCCCCTCGGCGCCATGCTTCACAGACCATGAAGAACCTCACGTCCTTCTCTCGGGAGCAGTGAGTTGTTGAATGATCGGAACGGGCAGTTCCCGCGTCATTCACGTACATTTCTGACAGTCGGCACAGGCGCAATCACCATCCGGAGACGTCATGTATCATCATGCCGGCCTGCAACGTTGCCTTCGCCTATTCCGCTAGGCCCCGCAAACTTCCCGCGTCATCGTGTTTCTGTCTGCCGAGGGGATTTGTGAAAGCGTTGAAGTCTCGCGAGCAGGACTTCCTTCTTGAACGGTTTTAAAATGTAATCCTTGGCTCCAAGTTGGAGTACTTGCCGGACTGTGTGTTCGGACGAGTCTGCCGTGAGCATGATGACCGGGACATGGCGCCAAGCGGGCCTCCCGATGATATGAGCCAAGACTTGCAGGCCGCTGGCCTTTGGCAGACCAAGGTCGAGCAATGCCAGCGCAGGCGGGGTCAGTGCGTTGATCAGCTGGCAGGCCTGATGGCCGTCGGCGGCGTGCACCACGTGATAGCCTTCCGTTTCCATGATCAGCTTGATGAGATTTGACGTGTCTTCCTCGTCTTCAACCAGGAAGAGAACGGGCTGTTCTTGCGTGATGCTCATACTACAGGTTCTCGTTTCACGCCGCCAAGTCCGAGAGCGGCTTCGCATATTGGGCGATAGCCGCTAGCAGGGCCTGTTTCTTGATGGGTTTTGTCACATGGGCGGTGCAACCGGCGGCCAGAGTTTTCTCCAGATCTTCCCGAAAGGCATTAGCCGTGAGCGAGATGATCGGGGTCTGGGATCGATGGTTCGCCTGCTCCCATTCACGGATCGTGGCCGTGGCCATCAAGCCGTCCATGACCGGCATTTGGACATCCATTAACACAAGATCGTATGTGCCGGCTTGAACTTTTTCAACGGCGACCAATCCATTGGCGGCCTCCTCAACGACATAGGAGGTGTGCTTTAGAAAGAGTTTGACGACATCGCGGTTATCTTCGACATCATCGACAACCAGGATGCGGAGGGGACGGAGAGTGGTCGCGTGAAGAGGGGGGGGCGGTTCCGGCTTACCCTGGGCGGCCGATGTGACGCCGAGCGCCGTGGCGATCGACTCCAGCAGGCGTTTGCGGCTGACGGGTTTATAGGCGTAGCTGTTGATGCCCAACTCGCGCGCGCGCGACAAGGCCTGTCCCCGCAGGTCCGATGGGTGCAGGACCAACGGCAGCGAGGCGCCGTCTTTTCTGGCGCGGATGTTCTGGGCGAGGTCCAGTCCGTTCATCCCCGGCATTTGATAGTCTAAGATGGCCAAATCAAACGGACGGGCATCTTGCTGGGCGGCGTCCAAAGCGGCCAACGCTTCGGGACCATCGGCGGCCTCGACAAGCACCGGTTCATAACGCATGAGGTATTCTCGAACGACCATCCGATTCGTCTCATTGTCGTCCACAATGAGAATGCGGCGGCCCCGAAGATCAGAAATGGGGGAGGGCGGATGGGAAGGAGAGCCCGGCGCCTCAGGGAGGCGCAGAGCAAATGAAAAGGTGCTGCCGATGCCTTCGATGCTATCGGCCGTGAGGCGGCCGCCCATCATCTCCACCAGTTGTTTGGAAATGCTCAAGCCCAGCCCGGTGCCTCCGAAACGCCTGGTCGTGGAGGCGTCAACCTGCGTGAAGCTCTCAAAAATGGTCTCCATTTTATCGGCTGGAATCCCGATGCCCGAGTCGGAGACCGAGTAGCGAATCGCGCCGGGATCGTCTTCATATGGCTCGACGTACAAGACGATCTCCCCTTGTTCCGCGAATTTAATCGCATTGCCGACAAGGTTGGTGAGCACCTGGCGCAGGCGGGTCTGATCGCCGATCACCCATGTCGGGACGTCAGGATGCACAAAGGCTACGAGGTCGAGGTGTTTGGTATGGGCGCGTGCGGCCATCAATTCGCCGATATGGTCGATGAGGTCATGGGTATCGAAGGCGATCGCTTCCAGCTCTAAATGGCCGGCTTCTATTTTAGAGAGATCGAGAATGTCGTTGACCAAGTCGAGCAGATTTGTCGCGGCGCGGCTGAACCGTCCGACATATTCCTGCTGTTCGTTCGAGAGAGGGGTTTCTTGGAGCAAGTCCGCCATGGCAATGATCGCATTCATCGGCGTGCGGATTTCATGGCTCATGGATGCGAGGAACTGGCTCTTGGCCTTGGTGGCCGATACGGCGGTCTCGCTGACCGCGGCCAATTCCATATTGCGGAATTCGAGATTCAGGGCAGCCTGTTCCAGTTGTTGCTCCGTATCTTTGCGCTCACTGATGTCGCGGACAATTCCCATGTAGTGGCGCATGTTGCCCAGGTATATTTCGCTGACGGCAAGGTCCATCGGAAAGGTCGAGCCGTCCTTGCGCAGCCCAGTCACCTCACGCCCGATGCCGATGATTTGGGCATGGCCGGTCTCATGATAATGTCGGAGATAGCCGTCGTGTTCGCTCTGATAGGGATCCGGCATCAAGCATTTGACGTTGCGGCCGAGGACCGAGTCGGCGGTGTGGCCGAAGAGCCGTTCCGCAGCCGGGTTGAAGGAATCGATCATGCCCTGCTCGTCGATGGTGATGATCCCGTCTATCGCATTCTCGACAATGGCCTGCAGGTGTTCTGCATGTTCCTGCAGTTTGAGATTCGCCCGTTTGCGCTCGGTGATATCCCGGACGACGGCGACAAAGTTAGGCGCCGCGTTGTTCGTGCGCACTTGTTGCAAGTGGATTTCCACAGGAATGTCATGGCCGGTTCTGCTCCGGTGAATGGTCTCGAAAATTGTTGAGGCTTTTGCGCCGCTGCGCAAGGGCTGGAGTATCTCATTAAATTGGTCGAGCGTGAAGGCAGGCATGATCGCCAGCGGTGTCATCGTGAGCAACTCAGCTTCACTATAGTCGACTTGGGAGCAGGCGCCGCGGTT
>JAOUPN010000210.1 GCA_029879905.1 Nitrospira sp.
TTCCGCGAATGAGACGGGGCAGCCTCTCTATCGGTATCTCGGCGGAACCAATGCACGGGTGTTGCCTGTGCCGCTGATGAATATCATCAACGGCGGAGCCCATGCCGACAACCGGCTCGATCTTCAAGAGTTCATGATCATGCCGGTCGGCGCCAAGACGTTCAGCGAAGCGCTCAGGATGGCGACGGAGGTATTCCATTCGCTCAAGGCCATCTTGAAGAAGAAGGGACTCAATACCGCGGTGGGTGATGAGGGCGGGTTTGCGCCGGATTTGCAGTCCAATGAAGAGGCACTCGGTCTCATTACACAGGCGATCGACGCGGCGGGCTATAAAACCGGGAAAGACATCGCACTCGCCTTGGACTGTGCGGCGAGCGAACTCTATGAGAAGGGCCGGTATGTGCTCGAAGCGGAAAAGAATCGGGAACGGTCGTCGGACGACATGATCGACTATTACGGTAAGTTGCTGGATCGCTATCCGATCCTCTCGATCGAAGACGGGCTGAGCGAAGGGGATTGGAAGGGCTGGAAAGCCATGACCGACCGCTTGGGCGGCCGTGTGCAGCTTGTCGGAGACGACATCTTCGTGACGAACGTGAGTATTTTTTCCAAGGGGATCAAGGAAGGGATCGGCAATTCGATCCTGATCAAGCTCAATCAGATCGGAACGTTGACGGAAACGCTGGATGCGATCGAGTTGGCCAAACGGTCAGGCTATACGGCGATTATTTCGCACCGATCCGGTGAGACGGAAGACACGACGATTGCCGACGTGGCCGTAGCGACGAACAGCGGACTGATCAAGACCGGCTCGTTGTCGCGCACGGATCGGGTCGCCAAATACAATCAATTGCTCCGCATCGAGGAAGAGCTGGGTGCGGCGGCTATCTATCGCGGACGTGACGCCGTGTCGGGACGGGTGTAGCAAGGATGATTTCATGCGGGAGTCGCGAGGCGCGCGCGAAAAGCGAGAGTGGCAAGGCCCGCCTGACGTATCACGCGAATCGCGCGTTTCGCGTTTGTCTCGCAAGTCGAGCGGTAAAAAGTTTCGAGTTGCGGGTTTCTTGTTTTGAGTTGTGAAACGCGTATGGACAGTGAAGAGTGAACAGTGAAGAGTGAGTAGTGAGGGGCAGTACTAGTTGTGAGTTTTGAGTGTTGAGTTGAGAGTTGAGAATTGAGAGTGGAGAGTTGAGAGTTGTTGAGAAGGGATTTGGGTGGAGAGTGGAGAATTGAGAGTTGTGAGTGTTGAGTTGTGAGTTTTTAGTTTTGAGTTGTGAATTCAACTCAGCACTCAGTTCTCAGCACGCAGCCCGCGTCGATGAGTCCGCGAGGCGTGCACTTTCAGACGTGAACCTTGTTCCTTGCTCCTTGTCACCTGAAGTTTTTGACGTGAAGAGTGAAGGGTAGCTCGAAACTCGAAACAAGAAACCCGAAACGAGGCCCCCGAAACAAGACACTCGAAACTCGAAACGAGGCCCCTGAAGTCCGAAACGCGAAACGAGGCCCCTGAAACCCGGAACCCGCAACTCAGTGCGAGATCCCATCGATGAGAGATGAAGCATGGGAGCGGCAGGACTGCTGTCCTGAGAAGTAATCGGTAGAAAAGATGATCATCAAGCAAAATCGTGGACGATATTGGCACAGCCGGCAACGGCGCATGGCGGTCGTTGCGCAAGTCGTGGGGGTGGGCGTCTGTTTATGGCTGGTGTTTGCATTGGTATTCGGCGAAATGGGACTGTTGCGGTATTTGGCGATGCGGGACTATGCCGATCGTCTGGACGGCGACCTGTCGTCGTTGCGTGAAGAGACGGCGGCGTTGCAGAAAGATATCGCTCGGCTACAGCGTGATCCGGCCAAGATCGAACAGCTGGCCCGGGAGCGGTTGGGGTATGTGCGGAAAGGAGAGACCGTGTACCAGTTGAATCCCGGTGACACCGGCGGGCCTACGCATTCGGGGAAACCATGAAGTTCGGAACGGTTGCCATAATCGGGCGGTCCAATGTGGGGAAGTCGACGCTCCTCAATCGCCTCTTGGGTGAAAAGATCGCCATTGTGTCGGACAAGCCCCAGACCACCAGAACGCGTATTTTGGGGGTGGTCCATGTGCCGGACGGCCAGATTGCGTTTCTCGACACGCCCGGTCTGCACAAGCCGCAGTATCTGCTGAACCGGCGGATGGTCAAGACAGCGGTCGAGGCGTTGGAGGAAGCCGATATCGTGTATGTGTTGATGGAGGCGACAAGTCTGCCGGGCCCAGGGGATCTGGCCGTGGTGGCACACATCAAGGAGGTGACGGCCAAGCGGCCGTGCCCGGTCATCCTCGTCGTCACCAAAATCGATGCGGTCAACAGGATGAAATTATTGCCGGTGTTGGAGAGTTATACGCGGTTGTTTGAGTGGACAGAGGTCGTGCCGATATCGGCGCAGGTCGACGACAATATCGATCAATTGCTGGCGGTTACGGTGCCCCACCTGTCGGAAGGTGAGGGGGCCTATAGCGACGACATGATGACCGATCAAACCATGCGAACATTAGCCGGAGAAATTATTCGGGAGAAGGTACTGCAGGCGACGGAACAGGAAGTGCCCTATTCCGTTGCGGTGGAGATCGACCAGTTTAAGGAAGAAGGCCGGTTAGCCCGTATCCATGCTTCGATTCTTGTGGAGCGAGAGACGCAGAAGGGCATCCTGATCGGGAAGCAGGGAGAGCGATTGAAGGCGATCAGTACCCAGGCACGGCAGGAGATGGAACAACTGTTCGGGATGAAGGTGTTTCTTGAAGTGTGGGTGAAGGTACGGGCGGCATGGCGACAAGATGAACAGACATTATCGAATTTGGGGTATTGATCGCGCGCCACGAATCGAATCTTGTCAATCAGGCAGTTGCGAGTTTCGGGTTGTGGGCTTCTCGTTCCCTCATAAAACGTGAACCGTGTGTCGTGAACCGTGCAACTTCCCGGTTGCAACGACCAAGTCGAAACATGCACCCCGAAACCCGAAACCCAGAAGAGGGTGTGATCGTCGAAACATGAATAGCCACGTCGATGTGCCGGCCGCTAGAGGGTAAGCCGGCGCGGTAGAGGACCATGCAACCGACAGAAGATCAGAACGATCCGAAACCGCAGGAGTTCAGCGGGCGGCCGGTAGAACGGGACGCGCTGCGGGAGATGTTGCGCGATCATGCGGATCGCGGGCAGACCAAGTCCGATATCGTGGTCCAGTCCGTCGAGCGATTATTGCGGCGCGGAGCCATCACCAATCTCTCAAGAATGCTGGGGCGCATGCACCCGGCCGACGTGGCCAAGTCGATCCGACATCTCTCGTCTTCCAAAGAAAAGCGGGAAGTCTTCGAATTAGTCAGGGGCGAGAGTAAGCGTGGACAGGTACTGAGCGAGCTGGACGGCGACAGCATTCATGAAGTTCTGGACGACCTGCTGCATTCCGACGTGGCGTGGTTGCTGAAAGATCTCGGTCCCGACGACGTGGCCTACATCCTCGGCTTTCTTCCGGACGAGCGCGCCAAAGAAATTCTCGCCTTGATGCGGGCGGAAGATTCCACCGAAATCGCCGACATCCTCAAATATGAAAAGGATACCGCAGGCGGCATCATGACGACGGAGTTCTTTTCTCTGTCGGAAGACGAAACCGCGCAGGAAGCCATCAACCGGCTTCAGCAAGCCACCGATGCGGAGATGGTGTTTTATATCTACGTGACGGACAAGGAAGATCATTTGGTCGGCGTCCTGTCTTTACGCCAAGTCCTGACGGTTCCGCCGTCGACGCCCTTGAAGAACATCATGACGCGTGATGTCATGAGTGTCGCCGTCGATACGGACCAGGAAGAAGTCGCCCGCCAGGTCGCCAGCTACAACTTGCTGGCGATTCCGGTCGTGGAGAAAGACGGAATCTTAGCGGGCATCATTACCGTCGACGACATCGTGGACGTGATTCGGGAAGAAGCCACGGAAGACATGCTGAAGATGGCCGGCGCCATCGAGGAGGACAAGGTATCCAAGTCGTCGAGTCTTGGAGCGGCCAAGTTACGGCTGCCCTGGCTCTTTACCAATCTTGTCGGCAGTCTCTTGTCGGGAGCGATTCTGTGGTATTTCCGCTATACGATTCAGGAAGTCGTGGCCATCGTCAGTTTCATCCCGGTCATCGCGGCCATGGGCGGCAATGTGGGGCTGCAATCGTCGACGTTGATCATTCGGGGACTGGCCATCGGGCAGGTCGAGTCCTCCGATGTCTGGACGGTCTTGTTCCGAGAAACCAAGGTCGGTCTCATCATGGGATTGGCCTGCGGATTGATATTGACCGTGGTCGGATGGGGATTGCAGCAGGGCATCTTGGGCGTGGTCGTAGGAACCTCGCTGGTGATAGCGTTCTTCGTCTCCACAAGCATGGCGACCGTCATGCCGATCCTGCTGAAGCGCATGAAGGTGGATCCGGCCATCGCAGCCGGCCCCTTCGTCACGACGGTCAATGACATTACCGGTATTACGATTTATCTCTCCCTCGCATCGATCTTTCTGGACCATCTGCGATGAGGCCCGTCGTTATGGGCAGGCGACGCAATCCGCTTACATCACGAGGCGACAGGCGATGCCGCTGGTAAAAGCCACCGTCATCATCTTACGGAGCCGCAAGTGGGGTGACGCCGATCGAATCGTGACGTGCTATGCCGACAATCTCGGCAAGATTCGTGGAATTGCCCGCGGTGCCAGACGCCCCAAAAGCCGCTTTGGGGCCGGACTCGAACCCTTTACCGTGTGCCGTCTTGATTTATTCGAGAAAACGGGAGATTCGTTGTTTCGGATTTCGCACGTCGATGTGGTGACATCTTTTCAATTGTTGCGCGAAGATCTGGGATTGATGGCGGCGGCGGCGCGGATGGTCAATGTCGTGGGCGCAGTGACGCCGGACGGGGATCCGGATCCCCTGATCTTCGATACGCTTGAGCAGGGATTGGCATCGTTGCCGCAGAGCGGGGATCCTGTCTGCACGGCACTGTTGTTTCAAATCAAGTTGTTGGGACTGACCGGGTTTCGGCCGCAGACGGATCGTTGCGCGGTCTGTGGAAAGACGCGCATGACCGGTGCTCCGCATTTTTCACCCATAGCCGGGGGGATCGTGTGTCTGATGTGTGCGGCACAACAACGGACCCGCTGTGTGGTCCTGTCGCAAGGGACCCTGGCGTTTCTTCATCGGGCTGTTCGGATGGACTCCCGGCTGATCACGAGATTGCGGGCCGTCGGCCAAGTGCGAAACGAAGTTGAGGAAGTGATCGATAAATATGTGACAGTCGTTGCAGGCCGGCGGCTTCCACCGGCTGATTTCCTGGCGGCCGAAGGATCGGGGAAATATGGGAGCCCTACCGTCGATGCAGTCGGTGTGAAAAATGAACGGCGACAAGTGAAGGGAATGTTGAGTGGAGAATGGAGAATGGAGAATTGAGAGTGGAGGGTTGAGAATTGAGAGTGGAGAGTTGAGAGTGTGGAGTTGTGAGTGTTGAGTTATGAGACGTGAGGGGACTGGCTCGTGCCGTCCCCGGCGGTGCCTGTCCCCGTTCTGCACTGAAGCATGAACGGTGAAACGCGCAGGAACGGTGAGGGGTCGCACTAGTTTAGAGTTGTGAGTGTTGAGGTTTTAGTTAGGGGAAGAGCACGGGAGTTTGGAGTGGAGAGTTGAGAGTGGAGGGTTGAGAATTGAGAATTGAGAATTGAGAATTATGAGTCGTGCATTCAACTCAGCACTCAGGTCTCAGCACTCAGCCCGCGTCGATGAGTCCGCGAAGCGTGCACTTTCAGCCTTGAACCTTGTTCCTTGCACCTTGTCCCCTGAACCTTTGTGACGTGAAACGCATATGAACAGTGAAGAGTAAGGGCTAAAGGGTAGGGCGTAAGAACAGGCATCCAGGCATCCCGGACTTTCTGGATTCCCGCTAGACACATGCGGGAATGACAAGAGGGCCAATGAGCAATTGCTGAATGCAGATACAATTGAGAGTTGAGAGTGAGAAGTGTTTTGTTCACATCGTACCACTCACCCTTCACCCCTCACTGTTCACTAAGTACAAGTTACGTTTCACGAGTAACGACAATCGAGTAACCTGGTTCATTGAGAAAATGACACACGGGTTGGAAGAGGAGGGATGAAGA
>JAOUPN010000211.1 GCA_029879905.1 Nitrospira sp.
TTGTTCCACATCGCGAAACAGCTTGGCGGCAGCTGAAAAGTCACCGCGATTGAACAGGTCGGACCCCTCCCGACGGGACACCGCCGCCGCCTCATCCCAGGGATTGCTTTGCGTCCAGACGAATGCCTGCCCGTCCAGTTCAATGGGCTCATCGTCGGCCCCTTCGGGGGCTCTGTTAAGAGAAACCAAGCGGGAGCTCCAGGGCAACGCTGCCGCTGTTAAGGCCCCGGCCATGGACGGTGTCGTACCGGTCATATCCACGACCAGCTCGCCCGGCTGTACCTCCCACGTGTACAAGAGCTCGGGCAGCGAACGGGCCAAGGTCTGATGGCAACTCGCAAAATCCCCGGTCTCTTCCAGAACGATCCAGTCCCATCGACGCGGCATCCGTTCGATCTTCGGCTGCACGGCGGACTCGACGAGGGCTTTGCCGGCCTCCGTCAAGACGAAACAGAGCATATCGGGATTGAGCCGATTGATCGAATAGACTGCCGCTGCCGGGTTATCTACCAGCGCGATGACAAGAGCTTTGACGGGTTGATCCTGTGCCATACGGGAGACTATACCATTGGTCCTATGCCGGTTCAATTTGTCCGCTCTATAAACAGCGTTGTCCTTGACGGTTAGTCAAAAGCACCATATCCTTCGTTAGGATTTCGTCGCATCATCTCATCACGAGACACCTCAATGACCTGGTGGTACTGGCTGTTATTGGGATTGGTCCTCGCCGGCGCAGAAATCGCGTCGCCGTCCGGGTTTTATCTCCTCTTTTTCGGCATCGCCGCACTGACGGTCGGCGCATTGACCGGCTTAGACATCATCCAACGCCCATGGCTGGAGTGGCTACTTTTCTCCGTCCTGGCTATCGCATCGCTGCTCTTGCTCCGCAGGCCTCTCCTCCACATGACGAAACAAGCTCCAAATCAGGCGATGGACAATATGGTAGGAGAATCCGCTACTCTGCTCGACGATCTTCCCCACGGACACACTGGAAAGGCAGAACTGCGCGGTACGACCTGGACCGCACGCAACGAGGGAGCCGAGGTTCTGACCAGAGGACAACGTGTTATCGTCACGAAAGTGGATGGATTGACGCTCTTGGTAAGACCTGAATAACGAATACCCCGAAAAAAGGAGCTGATATGGAAGGCGGAACATTCGTTGTCATCGTTCTGGCGGTGATCGTGCTAATCGCCATTGCAAAAACAGCGGTCGTGGTCCCTCAACAGAGTGCATATGTTGTCGAGCGCCTGGGGAAATACAATTCCACACTCGATGCCGGCTTCCACATTCTGGTGCCCTTCGTCGACACGATACGATACAAACATATGCTGAAGGAAACTGCCATCGATATACCCGAGCAGGTGTGTATTACGCGAGACAACGTCCAAGTCCATGTGGATGGTGTCTTGTATCTGCGAGTACTGAATCCTGAACGCGCCTCCTATGGAATCAGCGATTACCTTTTCGCGTTGACTCAATTGGCTCAGACGGCGCTCCGAAGCGAGATCGGCCAGATCGAACTGGATAAAACCTTCGAAGCGCGAACTGCTATCAATGCACAGGTGGTCAACGAATTGGATAAAGCGTCGGAACCGTGGGGCGTGAAAGTCCTTCGCTATGAAATTAAGAACATCACCCCCCCAAAGGACGTCTTGAACGCGATGGAAAAGCAGATGCGCGCGGAACGGGAAAAACGGGCGTTGATTTTGACCTCCGAGGGCGAGCGCGACGCCGCGATCAATGAGGCCGAAGGAGAAAAACAACAGGTCATCAAGGCATCGGAAGCCAAGAAACAGCAGCAAATCAACGAGGCGGAGGGCGCGGCATCCGCCATTCTGGCCATCGCCCAGGCTACGGCGGAGGGGCTCCGAAAAGTCGCCGAAACAATTCAGGTCCCCGGAGGGTCCGAAGCGGTCCAACTGCGTGTCGCGGAGCAATATATCGGCAAGTTCGGTGAACTGGCCAAAGCCACCAATACCCTCATCTTGCCGGCGAGTGTCTCCGATGTCGGCTCGATGATCGCGGTGGCGATGAGTGCCATCAAACAACCCGGCATCACACCGCCGGCAAAATCCTGACGACATGACCGATTCGTTTGACAGGCCGGGCCGCCTCGCCTAGAATCTCGCCCATGAAAGAATCGGTCTTGAACGCATTCACCGAGAGCGCCCGAGTCAAAGAACAGTTCGCCCGCGAACATGCCGAGCGAGCGGCCCAAGTCGCCCGGCTTATGGTGGAAGCCTTCCGTAACGGCCACAAAGTTCTGCTGTTCGGCAACGGCGGCAGCGCCACCGACGCCGCCCACATTGCGGCGGAATTCGTCGGTCGCTATCGACGTGACCGTATGCCCTTGCCCGCGATCGCCCTGGCCACGGATATTGCCGCGATCACCTGTATCGCCAATGACTATGGCTACGAGGAACTCTTCGCACGGCAAGTGCGCGCCCATGGCCGCAAGGGAGATATCGCCATCGCAATCAGCACCAGCGGCAACTCCCCTAATGTGTTGAAAGGGGTTGAGGCGGCTCGGGAATGTGGATTGACCACGGTAGCCTGGACCGGTGGAACGGGTGGAAAGCTGGCAGGACTGGTGGATCATCCCTTTGTCGTCCCGTCTACAGCCACCTCGCGCATTCAAGAAAGCCACATTACACTTGGGCATATCCTGTGTGAACTGGTAGAGGAACAGATCCTTGGCACGACGGCCTAGTCGGACTCCCCGGAAACGGTCCGCTCCTACTTTGATTCCTCCGATCGACGTC
This sequence comes from Nitrospira sp., assembly GCA_029879905.1. GTDB lineage: Bacteria > Nitrospirota > Nitrospiria > Nitrospirales > Nitrospiraceae > Nitrospira_D. The sequence goes on from JAOUPN010000211.1 coordinate 2,766, forward strand.
TCGGATCTGAAGACCTATCCGTTGAACAGACGCCACAGTCTGGTGCGGGTCTCCAATTTTGCCAAGCCTTGGCGACGCGGCGGATCGTTTACCACATTCTTCAACCAGCTCCCGGATATTTTGGCGGTCAAAACGCTGCGTGCCGTGGCCAAAGCCATCGCGTCAGCCCGTAAAAAAAACCGACCCGTGATTGTGGGTATCGGCGCCCACGTCATCAAGGTGGGGCTGGCCCCGATTCTGACGGATTTGATGGAGCGGAAAATCGTGACGGCCGTCGCGATGAACGGGGCCGGCATCATTCATGATTTTGAGTTGGCCTTGATGGGCCACACCTCCGAGGAAGTCGATACCGAAATCAACGACGGCCGATTCGGCATGGCGGAAGAAACCGGACGCATCCTCAATGAGGCGATCAAACAGGGCGCTCAAGCCGGAGAGGGGCTCGGAGAAGCGATCGGGCGCTACATCCATCGATCTCCCGACCAATTCCCGAATAGCGCAACGAGTATTTTAGCCACCGGTGCACGACTGGGCCTCCCGGTCACGGTCCATGTGGCGGTGGGCACCGACATCATCCACATGCATCCCGCAGCCGACGGCGCCGCCATCGGATTCACCTCACTCTTTGACTTCCGACGTTTGGCTGCCGTTGTGTCCCGCATGGAAGGCGGGGTGTACCTGAACATCGGGTCGGCCGTCATTCTACCTGAAGTGTTTCTGAAGGCACTCTCCCTAGGACGGAACCTCGGCCGCCCGCTGGCGAACATTACGACCGTCAATATGGACTTTTTGTCTCACTACCGTCCCCAGACCAACGTCGTTCGGCGACCGACTCAGAAGGGAGGCCGTGGGTATTCCTTGACCGGCCACCATGAAATCATGCTGCCGCTGCTGGCGGCCGCAGTAGTGGAAGAATTGACAGGACGTTGAGAAGTCCGTCTGCGTCGCGTTTCACGCCGTTCGACACGTCATGCCGGCTGAACGACATCACCCGACGGAACACACGGCATGATTTGTACGATTAGCACATGACGGTCGACGGTGTGGGATCCGAGCTCGCTATGGCCATTCCCTCTCTCGAAACATTACAGACCCACTGGCGCCGCCTGAATGTGCGATACTTCGACAATCGCCTTCCACCGATTCCCATCGTCTGGAGCCATCGCCTGACCTCCTCTGTCGGCATGTTCGCCAGTCGGGGAGGACCGAGATCGAAACAGCCGCACACCTCCGCAGAACGCCACAGAGAGATTCGATTGTCCCGACCCCTGTTGGAACGGCTCGCCGCTCGAACCCCCTATGCCGAGCAGGAACTGTTGAATACCCTCGCCCATGAGATGATTCATCAATGGCAATTCGACATACTCAAGCGCCGCCCAAACCACGGCATGGATTTTTTACGGAAGATGACGGAGATGAACCGCTCCGGTGAAGTAGCCGTGACGACCCACCACTCGCTTCAGCAGGAAGTGCTGGCCCTGTCGCCCTTCGCGTGGCGCTGCAAAAACTGCGGTCAGGTCTATCGCCGTCAACGGAGGACCATAAAGCCTCGCCGTCATCAATGTGGGAATTGTCGTGGTTCCCTCCAAGAATTGGACGTGAGACACGTCACTGGTCCGTCCGACGAGACGTCGCCGCAGGCGAGTCATCAGGCAACTGTCTCACTCGAAAGACCGACATCCCATGCTGTTGCCGACAAACAGACTAAACAATTGACACTGGAGTTTTCCTTCTCTCAAGCCTAAGATTTCCCCGTTCCAACTTTCGATTCTTTCCGTACGGATAACGAGTACCCATTGACGTATCACAGTGCCCCCCAACGCTGGCCCCGCCAAATTCTCTTCGGTGACGTCGATGCGATGTTCGCCTCAGCCGCCGTGGTAAAGGATCCGCGTCTTGCCGGCAAACCGATCGCCGTCGGGGGCCCGCCGCCGCGCGGAATCATCGCCGCGGCCAGCTATGCCGTGAGGCCGTTCGGCGTCCATTCCGCGATGCCGACGGCCAAAGCGCTTCAACTCTGTCCTCAGCTCATCCTACTTCCACCGGACCGGCCGCTCTATCGGCGTCTGCATGAGACCATGCAGACGGTGACGAGTCGACTCTTTCCCCTTACCGAGTGGAGCAGCATCGACGAGTTCTATGCGGAGACGACGGATCTGCAATCACTGCACCCTGATGCCCTCACGCTTGGACAGCTGGTGAAAGATGAACTGTACGACGCCACCGGCCTCTGCTGCACGATCGCCGTCGCCACCGGCAAAACCGTCGCGAAAATCGCCGCCGACAACCATAAGCCGGACGGCCTGGTCGTCGTGAAACCGGGGACGGAACGATCATTTCTTGCACCATATCCCCTGCGGGCCCTACCAGGAATCGGCCCCAAGACCGCATCCAAACTCGTTGCGCTCGGACTGACAACCATCAGCGACCTGTTAGATCCACGTTGGGATCAGCCCCTGCACCGCCTATTCGGTCATGGCTTGGTCTGGCTCAGGGAACTGGCGCAAGGCATCGACCGTGAACCGGTCGTCGCCGATCGCGCATCGAAAAGCGTGAGCCGTGAAACAACCTTTGAGCGCGACACGCACGACCGACCGTTTCTTGAACGGACCTTACGCGGGTTTCTTCGTGAACTCGCGCATGACCTCCGCCAAGAAGGCCTGGCCGCCGGTGGCTGCGCCGTGAAGCTGAAAGACTCCCGTTTTACGATCACCACCAAGCATGGGCGATTTCCCCATGCGCTCAACTACGACCCGGACATGTGGCCGACGGTGAAACATGCCTTGCATGAGTTGATGAAACCCGGTGCGGACTATCGACTGGTCGGAGTGGCGCTGACTGCGTTGACCCAGTCGGCACCGGGCCTGTTCGACAACCGAAGAGCCAAAGCCATCGAGGCAATGGATGCGCTGATCGCGCGGCACGGTTCCTCCGTCATCGGACTGGGCGGCGTCTCTCAGGAAGAGTAGTTCGTTATGTGTGATGCATGATTCGTATAGTGTGCGAGATGAGCGAGAAATGCGCGACAGGCGAGACTCGAGGTTAAAGAGTTTTGCCCGTCCCGCATTTTCACACGTCTCGCGCGTCTCGCATGAAACACACAATACGCTCATCTGTCTCTTCCTATCTTCACGGGCAAACAGGTATGATGGCACCATGACCGGCAAGATTGTGACCAGCATGCAATTGGTTCCCATCCTTGAACAGGCGCGGACGAGAAACCAACGCATTGTCTTTACCAATGGCTGCTTTGACCTCATGCACATCGGCCACACACGATATTTGCGGGAGGCCAAAACCCTGGGCCATCTGCTTGTTGTCGGGGTCAACAGCGATGCCTCGGTGCGCAGTTTGAACAAGGGATCCGACC
>JAOUPN010000212.1 GCA_029879905.1 Nitrospira sp.
TGTTCGGTCAGGATTTATAGAAGCACATACGTCAAGTCTACCTTAGTTTGTCGGAGTGTGGAGATCCTGCAGAGGTTCTTTCTCTCTTTCATAGGGGATCCCCGGGTCTGTGGGACTGGTGCGGAAACTCGGGACCCGTTCTTGCCGGAGTAGCCGCGATAGAACCGGCATCCTTCCTCCCCGTTCCCCTCTCTACTCGGTTGTGGGCCTCTGGTTCTTGGCGCTCGCCATGGCGTGTGGTTATATGAATGGCTGGAAGAGACCATGCACGCCGGCATTGCGGTGCACCGACGCAGTTTTATAGGTGTGCAGGGAGAAAATCGAGAGGATCAATGGAAATGGGGATACGACGTATCATGGCGACGCCGAAGAACCGGAGGTCCGCAGCCGACCTCCCTCCTCACGCCCCGTGACACTTCTTATATTTCTTCCCGCTGCCGCAGGGGCAGGGATCGTTGCGGCCGACTTTGGCGTCGGAACGTACCGGGGCCGGAGCAGAAATCGGCTCGTCGCCTCGGTTCAAGGTGAGTTTGGGTTGTGATTGTGACATCACAGGCAGCGGGGGCGCAGCGGCCTGTTGCTCATGTTCGTGACGCACGGCCTGCACATGGAATAGTCGGCCGAGCGTGTCGCCTTTGACCCGTTCCATCATGCCGGCAAAGAGGTCGAAGCCTTCGCGTTTATATTCCATCAGCGGATCTTTTTGTCCGTAGCCGCGGAGACCGATCCCGTCGCGCAGGTGATCCATTCCGAGCAGATGGTCTTTCCAGTGATGATCGATGACCTGGAGCATGAAGGTCTTTTCCAGGAATCGAGTCAGCTCAGGACCCAGTTCTTCTTCTTTCTTCGCATAGGCCTCTCGCACTTGGGTGTGCAGGTCTTCCTGCAGGATATCGCGACCGATATTCCTGAGAGATTCACCTTGGTCCTCTTTGCCTTTCGTGATGTCGAGGCCGAATTGGCTATGCATTACTTCCACCAGGCCCTTGAGATCCCATTCTTCCGGATACTGATCAGGCGGACAATAGACGTTCATCGAGGAGTCGGTGAGTTCGTCCATCATGTTGTGCAGATCATCGGTCAGGTTTTCTCCGCTGAGCACCGCCCGGCGATGGCGATAGATCACCTCGCGTTGCTTGTTCATGACATCGTCATATTCAAGCAGTTGTTTACGGATTTCAAAATTGTGCGCTTCGACTTTTTTCTGGGCGTTGGCGATCGCGCGCGTGACCATGCCATGCTCGATGGGGACGCCTTCTTCCATGCCGAGCTTGAGCATGAGTTGCGAGACACGTTCCGAGGCGAAGATACGCATTAAATCGTCTTGCAGCGACAGATAGAAACGGGACGTGCCGGGATCGCCTTGGCGGCCGGCTCGTCCACGAAGCTGGTTGTCGATGCGCCGGCTCTCATGGCGTTCGGTGCCGAGGATGTGCAACCCGCCGAGGGCCATAACGTCCTGCTTCGTTTTTTCGCAGTCGCTGCGGATCTCTTCGTAGATTTCGAGCTTCCGGGCATCGGGCAGGTTTTCTTCCCGATACAGGATCTGCTTGTACATGAAGTCGGCGTTGCCGCCCAGGAGAATGTCGGTGCCGCGTCCCGCCATGTTCGTGGCGATCGTGACGGCCCCCTTGCGTCCGGCCTGCGCGACGATCTCGGCTTCCCGCTCGTGCTGTTTGGCATTGAGCACGTTGTGCTTGATCCCGTTGCGGCTCAACAGGCCGGCAAGCTTCTCGGATTTCTCAATGGAGATGGTGCCGACGAGTACCGGTTGCCCCCGTTCATGGCACTCCTTGATCTCTTCGACGATGGCCTCGAACTTCTCTTTTTCCGTCCGGTAGACGACGTCGGCATAGTCCTGCCGGATCATCTTGCGGTTGGTCGGGACCACATTGACGTCCAGATTGTAGATCTTGGCGAACTCGGCGGCTTCGGTGTCTGCGGTGCCGGTCATCCCGCTGAGTTTGTTGTACATGCGGAAGTAGTTCTGGAAGGTGACGGATGCGAGGGTCTGATTCTCGTTCGCGATTTTCACGCCTTCCTTGGCTTCGACGGCTTGGTGCAGTCCGTCGCTCCACCGGCGGCCCGGCATGAGTCGACCGGTGAATTCGTCCACGATGATGACCTCGCCGTCCTTCACCACATAGTCCACATCGCGGTGGTAGAGCGCATAAGCCTGCAAGGCTTTGACGACATGGTGGACCAGATCCATATTGGCCGGGTCGTACATGTTGTCCACGCCGAGCAGTTTCTCGACGTGCCCGTTGCCCTCTTCGGTCAGCGACGCGGTCTTGGTTTTTTCCTCGATGGTGTAATCGACTTCGGGTTTCAGGTTCGGGATGATCGCATTGACTCGATAATAGAGGTCGGTGGTTTGATCGGTCGGACCCGAAATGATCAGCGGTGTCCGCGCTTCGTCGATTAAAATGCTGTCGACCTCGTCGACGATGGCAAAATTCAGTTCGCGCTGCACACATTGATTCAAGTCCGTGACGACCAGGTTGTCGCGGAGATAGTCGAAGCCGTATTCGTTGTTCGTCCCGTAGGTGATATCGGCGCGATAGGCTTCGGGCCTGGTGCAGGGACGCAGGTGCTGAAGCCGCTTGTCCGATGCCTCATAGGTCGGATCGAAGATGAACGAGGCATCGTGCTGGATGATGCCGGTGGACAGGCCCAGCGCATGGTACAGCTGGCTCATCCATTGGGCGTCGCGCTTGGCCAGATAATCGTTCACGGTGACGAGATGCGCGCCTTTGCCCTCAAGAGCGTTCAAGTAGACCGGCAGCGTCGCTACCAGGGTTTTCCCTTCGCCGGTCTTCATCTCGGCGATGCGGCCCTTGTGCAGGATCATGCCGCCGATGAGCTGCACGTCGAAGTGCCGCATGTTGAGCTTCCGGCGGGACATTTCCCGGCAGACCGCGAAGGCTTCCGGCAGGATGTCGTCGAGGGTCTCGCCCCCCTCCAGGCGTTTCTTGAATTCCTGGGTTTTGTCGGCGAGAGCCTGGTCGGAGAGCGGTGTCAGGCCGGCTTCCAGACCGTTGATCTGTTCGACGATCGGGAGGAGTGCTTTGATTTCTCTATCGTTTTTACTGCCGAAGACCAGGTTTAGTAGCTGTGTGAGCATAGGAAAGTCATGTGAAATAAGTGAAAGAAATGGCGACGCATCACCACATGATCCGGCGCAGTATACAGGATCTTTCCTGTGAATCCTATCGTCTTGACAGGTTTCATAATTCTCCATTACTATGCGCGGCATTATTTTGGGGCAGTCTATGGGGTACTTCCCATGGGTCACAAGGCGCTAAAAGCATTCTCGATTGTTCTCGTGTTCTGTGTGTTGTCCGTCGGCGGACTGGCACAGGCAAAGTCTGTCGAGCATGCCGGGCACCATGCCCATCATCAGGCGGCTACGCATGGTACGGTTCTCTGTTCCTGGATGTGTGATGCCGGGACCGTACTCGATAGTGTGGTCGTTCAAGTTCAAGCCGACCACAGTCCGGTCTCGTTTGTTCTCGCTCCCTATTCGGTAAGGATCTTGTCCGAGTCTTGCCGAACCGCTCCCAGCCGTGCGCCTCCTTCTTTCTCGCTCTAGTGTCCATCGTGCAGAGACTCAACAGGGCTTTTGTTCCGCCTGTTCCGTATATCCGGAACAAGGGCGTTGAGTAGACGTAACCGGGATAGTTCTCGAGCGAGAAAGGTCTCATGACATGAGAAGAGGCAACCGGATCCTTCTTGGGATTGCTCTAGGCATTATCAGTACGTCGTTTTCGTGGTTCGGCATTCAGACGGCATATGCCGCATGTGGTGCAGTCACCTGTTTTGTCGTCGTCGGCTCACAGCAGCAGGTGCCGCAAGCCGGCTTGCTCACGTTTAACACGATCTACAATTACACCCCGATGCGGCTCTTGGGCGGGACGACCGGCGTGATCCCTGCGATCGATCAACATGACCAGCGGATGATTCTGGACCATCATCGGGAAATCAGGAGTGTGACCCAGACGGTCACGTTCGATCTGAACTATGGCATCACCGACCGACTGGGAATCCAAGTCACGATTCCCTACATGTGGCGGACACACAAGCATCTCGATGGGCTGGGAGAGGAAGGTCCCAACGGCAGGGGAGAACTGGTTCCCTTTTCAGACACCGGCGTGGGCGATGTGACCTTCACGGGCAAATACAATGTACTGCAGTCGTTGAGAAGCATGGTCGTGGCCGGATTTGGCGTGCAAGTGCCGACCGGCAGCACGAGTGCCAGAGATGAAGGCGGCCATGTCATGGAAGCCCCCGGCCAATTAGGCAAGGGACAGGTCGGGTTGGTCGGATCGTTGTATCAGACGTACGAATTGATTCCCCAGCGACTGAACCAGTTTTTCTACGGCAGTTATCGCCATACCTTTCGGAATAACGACGGCTACCAATTCGGTGATGAGTACAACCTCAACCTTGGTGCCAGCGGTGTCCCGTTGGCCGGTTCCCCATGGCTGGTCCTGACCGGCCAATTCCATTGGCGATACATGGTTCACGACAATATGAGTGCGTCGTTGGAGCGATCTGCCAGGCCGGGTGATGCAGAATTCCCCGGTGAAACGATCGGTATCGATCCGGTGATCTTGCACCGCAGCATCCCCAATACCGGCTCGACCTATTTTGCCTTTTCTCCGGGATTCCAGGCGAACCTCGATGGTTTGATCGATTCACCGCTGACGAACATGTCGTCGGTCTATTTCTATGCGCAACTTCCGATCATGAGAGATTCCAACAATAACTTGGCACAGGGAACCAGCTATATTTTCGGATTTACGCGATCGTTCCAGTTGACAGGGGCCGGTTCGTAACAACTTGTCATGAGGGACAAGGAGGATGCGATGAGATTGAGCATAACCTATGGACGGCCGGTTTTGGGACTTCTGCTCCTGGGCTGCGCCATGATGGTCGGTGGCGGACCCGCCTGGGGAATGGGATCGAGAGTCCCGGTCGTGGGCACTCCTGCCGAAGATTTTCAGTTGGTGGATCTCGAAGGGAAAAACCGGAGCTTGAGCCAGTATCGAGGGAAGATCGTCCTCGTGAATTTTTGGGCCACCTGGTGCAAACCCTGCACAACGGAAATGCCCGCGATGCAGGCGACGTACGACAAACTCAAAGACAAAGGGTTCGTGGTTTTGGCGGTCAACGAACTGGAGGGAGACGCGAAAGTCCGCGAGCATATCACGCAGCATGGCCACACCTTTACGGTCCTCATGGACCGAGACAACAAGGTGGCCAACCAATTCGGCGTCTTCGGCTTGCCGGTCAGCGTGTTCATCGATGAGCAGGGTGTGGTGCGGGAATATATCAAAGGCGGCCTGTTGACCGAGAAGCTGATTCTCGACGTGGTGGCGAAGATTCAGGCACAGGCATCGGTAAAGGCCGCATCACTGCGGTAGACGATTGATATGTTGGTGAGACTCAAATCTTTTTGGTCGGTCTGGGCGTTGGCGCTCTGTCTCGTTCTGGTGAACGGGTCTATGGCCGCGCCAAGTGTGGGCCATGCCGAGCACCATAGCAGCCACAATGCCGGCACGCACGCCACGGGAATCTGCGCGTGGTTTTGCGCGGCGGGGCAAGACGTCGAATCGTCGACCGTCGATCTCACCTCGGTGGTACAATTCATCGGTCCGTCATGGACCGACGTCGGTAATCCCGTTCTCCTGATTGTTTTTCCTGACCATTCCCCACGCGGTCCTCCGGTTCTCTTCCTCTAATCTACATCCATTCGAAAAGCCGTAGTGACATGCACGGGGGCCTGTGTGTACTGCCTCGTGTGTGCTGACGTCGAAAGACGAGAAGGATCGGTTTGTCATGGCTATGAAACATATCCCTCGGTGGGGGATCGCTCTGGGTGTATGTGCTGCCGCAGTGGTATCGGCCGGACAGGTTCCGGCTGAGGCCTCCTGCGGCTCGGTCAGTTGCTTTGTGGTCATCGGTTCGCAACAGCAAGTTCCGATGGCCGGGGCGTTGACCGTCAATCTGATTTACAACTACACGCCGATGGAAGCGCCGTCGGGGGAAGGTGGACGCATTCCCTTCGCCAATCAGGGTGAGAGAACCCTGACGCTGGCGAATTTGAACGTCAATCGTATCGCGACGACGAC
>JAOUPN010000213.1 GCA_029879905.1 Nitrospira sp.
ATCGTGCGGGTCCAGAGATGACGCCCCTCGGTCCAGACCTTCATCTTCGCCATGACATAACTGTTCACGAAGTCACCACACCAATAGGCAACCATCGACGCGATGACGATCCGTCCCGTACTCCCGAAGACAACCTCCAGGGCCGGTTGAATCACGGCATTGAAGGGCTCGTCCGGATCCCCCGGCATATGAATCACGAAGAGCCCCATGATGGTCGCAAAGATCATGGCGATGAAGCCGGCCCAAATAACTTTGCGCGTGCGCGCATAGCCATAGACCTCGGTCAGCACATCGCCGAAGATGTAGGAGATCGGGAAGAAGAGGTTTCCGGCACCGAACGTGAGGCCGAAGAGGATGCAGGTCTTACCCGGTCCGATCAGGTTCGAACAGAGCAGTACCGTGACGAAACCCGCCATGACCAGGTCGTAGTAGCGGTAGTGGCGAAGGTTCGAGATGAGGTCATGAACAGGTGGTTCGGCGTGAGGTTTCATCTGCGAGCCAGGTTTCTCATGGTCTGAGGTTGCAATGTGAGATCCGAGTGCAATTCAGCGGATTGATCAACCCGTTTTTGAGGTCCCGTGGAAACTGGAAAACCGGCACCCTTCCATGCACTCGCCTCACAGAGTTGTCGATGTGAGCCACAAGGCGAACAAGACGGGTCCGCGCGTGGGGCCTCTCCCCATCCAAACCCACATGACTACCAGCATCCTATCGCAAAGAAATAGTTCTCTTATTATTACTCTCTACGTCCGTAGCATAATGACCGAGACACCGATAATCCAGATAGCTCAGGGCGACCCCTTTTATTTCCCCCGACCCGGGTACCACTATCGGCATGGCAAAGGGCATGGACGATCTACCATTCAAAAAACTTTGACCGCTTCATCGACCCACCCTTTCGTCGAGGACCGCCGAAGCAGTCATCGCACTCCATTTTGAGGTGCTGTCGTTTTGGGGGAGACGCCGTCATTCCAATATGCTAACTTCTTTAATCATAGTAGGTTTGGTAATTAAATACTGATTGAGCTTCGAATAAGAAAAGATGAAGTAAACAGAATGAGCCGGATTTTTGTAAGTCATAGTAGTAAGAATGAGAAGATCGCGAAGTCCCTCAGGGAGTGGCTTCAGAAGAATGGACATACATCCTTCTTTCTGGACTTCGACCCTGACAAAGATACACATACGAAGATGGTTAGCGTCGATCCGATTCCCGTTCGGGAGCTGTCCTAAGTCATCAAAGGGCCTACACACTTCGTCACAGAACATGAAATTTGAGAGTTCTGATTGAGGCTGTTTTGAAGGACATCGCCGGATGTGGCCGTTCTGGACTGGATAAGATAACTAAAATTCCAAGGACACAAAATGTCTGACGCTTTCCTTTCCTATTCTCATCGAGATTACGAATTTGTGAAACGCCTTTACCAGTCGCTCGAAAACGCTGGTCGGGAGATTACACTTGACATCACGGGGATTCTCCCCGGTGAAAAGTGGGAAGGCGAGATAGTATCTCTGATCCAAGAAGCGAATCATTTTGTTTTCATCATTAGTCCTGACTCAATTTTATCTTCTGAGTGTCAAAAGGAACTGGAGCTTGCTTTCTCCAGTAACAAGCGCGTAATCACAATCCTTTCTCGCCGAGTGGAACTCCGCGCTCTCCCGCCCCAACTCGCTTCAATTCAATGGATCTCAATGGAATCATCTGCCGATTTTCAGAGCGGTGTGGATTCCCTCTTGAAGACTTTTGATACTGATCCGCAATGGGTCAAAATGCATACTTCATTGGGGATCCGTGCACAGGAGTGGGATAGAAAGGATCGAACAAACAGTTTGGTCCTTCGTGGACCGGCATTGGAGGAGGCTGATACGTGGTTGCTACAAGCTTCGTCCAAAGACCCAAAGCCGACGGAAAAGCAAATTGAATTTATATTGGCTAGTCGAAAGGCAGCATCATTTCGTCAGCGGGTAATTATTGGATCGGTATCGTTTGGGCTTTTGGTCGCCACTGTTCTTGCGTTGGTAGCATGGGGCCAGCGAGAACTCGCTTTGGAGAAACGGAATCAGGCTCTTGTCAGCCAGTCGAAAGCACTCAGTGCGATCTCACTTCAGCAAACTGACAAGGGACAAGCTACCATCGGGGAGCTGCTTTCTCTCGAAGCGTTGCCAAAACGTGGCGAGGAGGATCGGCCGTTTGTGCCTAATGCTGTGGCGTCTCTGCTTTACGCCTTATTCAGCCAGCGGGAGAAACACGTTTTGAGTGGCCACACGGATGCGGTCAATCAAGCACGGTTTTCGCCAGACGGCTTACGCATTGTCACAGCCTCTCGGGATCGGACGGCGCGGATATGGAGTGTGGCGACCGGCAAGGACATCGTTACGCTACGAGGCCATAAGGGCCAGGTGTATCGGGTAGAATTCTCGCCAGACGGAACACAGGTAGTGACTGCGTCTTCCGATGGAGAAGCCCGCCTGTGGAGCATCAAAACGGGCGAAACGATTGTCGCTCTGGAAGGCCACGAGGAAGACGTGTATCAGGCATCGTTCTCTCCAGATGGCCGACAAATCATAACGGCATCACACGATGGTACAGCACGGGTATGGCCTCTCAGGGGAAAAGGGGTTCAAGGAAAACCACTGGTACTCGGAGGACATCAGGGGCCGGTCTGGTCAGCGTCCTTCTCTCGGGATAGCAAGCGAGTGGTAACGGCATCGGAAGATAAGAAGGCGCGAGTGTGGCGTCTCAGTGAAACCGGGATTGAAGCAACACCGCTGGGCGTCGAAGGGAAGCCGCTGATACTAGACGGGCACAGGGAGAGGGTGCTCCGCGCGACATTTTCTCCGGATGGGGGGCGGATCGTTACGGCCTCGTGGGATCGTACGGCTCGGCTTTGGAATGGGATTGACGGAAGCAAGATCGCGTCCTTGGAAGGTCACACAAATGGAGTAGAACAGGCTGTGTTTTCTCCTGACGGCAGCTTCGTGGTCACCACGTCCGCTGACAACACGGCGCGTCTCTGGGATGGCATAACAGGTAAGCCCATTGAACTTGAATCAGAAACGGACCCCAAAAACCGAAACATTATTGTCCGGCACCGAGGCACAGTTTATGACGCGCAGTTCTCACCGGACGGGCGCTGGTTACTGACTACTTCGGAGGACGGGACGGCGCGGCTGTGGGATGCGGCAACCCGTAACACAATTATGGTGTTTTCTGGTCACATCGGCCGTGTGTGGTCGGCACATTTTTCACCGGACGGGCGGCATGTAGCTACCGCTTCAGAGGATGACACCGCCAGAATTTGGCAAGTCACACCCAGCATCAGTGTCGCTGAGCAGTGGGATCACGGGGACCGCGTGCACAAAGCAATCTTTGCACCAAACGGACGTCAGTTGGTCACTGTTTCGGATGATGGGAAGGTGCGCATTTTGAATACCGAGACTGGTGATGAGGTTGCTGTTATGACAGAACACAAAGGGCAGGTTTGGTACGCAGCCTTTTCTCGAGACGGACACCGTCTTGTGACCACATCGACTGATGGAACTGCAAGAGTATGGGATACCACCTCACCTCGTCTTGTTCACACACTCAGGGGTCATGAAGGCTTGGTCAACCACGCGCATTTTTCTCCGAACGGGCAGCAGGTCGTCACTGGGGGGATAGAGGGAGAGGAAGGGACTGCGCGTGTATGGGATGTCACATCCGGAGAGACCATATTCGTTCTTGGAGGTCATCACGAAACTGTCAATTTTGCGGAGTTTTCGCAGGACGGTCACCGTATTGTGACGGCATCGCAGGACAGCACGGTGCGCCTTTGGAATGCTGAAACTGGGGGATTGATTGCCTCCCTGGAAGAGCATCAAGGCCCGGTCATCAACGGTGCGTTCTCGCCTGACAATACGCTGTTCGCGACTGTATCGTGGGACGGGACGGCACGGCTATGGGATGTCACCAGTGGAAAGAGCCATTCAATTCTCAGAGGCCACACGGACGCGGTCTTGTCCGTGGCCTTTTCTCCGGACAGCCGGCTGGTCGCAACGACGTCGTCGGATAATACCGCGCGGATATGGGACGCCACTAGTGATAAGACGTTGTTTGTCTTGCAAGGCCATGCAGGTGAAGTACAAGACGTTTCATTTTCCTCGGATGGGAGGATTATCCTGACAGCCTCCGGGGACAGCACAGCCCGCCTATGGCACGTGGCTAGTGGTCTCCCTGTCGCCACTCTCGAAGGTCATGGCAGTGCTGTTGTAGGCGCCGCCCTTGCTCCTGACGGACGGCATGTGGCCACCGCCTCCTGGGATCACACCGCGAGGCTATGGAAGCTTCCGGTCGGAACCGATGATGATTGGATCACATACGCGAGAGAGAACGTTCCCCGTCAACTTACGAACGACGAGCGTCGGCGGTATTTGGGAGAATGAATGGCATGACTTGCTGACTCACCGCACGAGTATGTCGTGAAACCGTCCGATTAGGAGCCTCTCGCGCGGGATACAGTCTCATTCAGGTACGCTCATGGTCTTCATGGTCTATGGAGAGACGTGGTCAACGCCCTTGGCCGGTGCGTTGCTTGGCTTTTTGCCTTCTGGCTCCCTCAGAGTCACAACCCGGCCACCATGCGTTTCACAGTCTCCTTTCGTTGTTCTTACATCGCGGGCAGGAGCAAGATATGTCATTGGGCCGAGCGGCAGAATCTGCCCGGGAAGCAGACAATCGATGGTCTTGATATCAGCTTTATCCAGCGTCTCACTTTGGGCTTCCAATGGCAGCACCTCGGTTATTAGATTGTTCGCTTCCGCGTCGCTTATGAATCCCACGAGGGTTGAATTGGGTGTAAGGGCCCAAATAGGTGTTAGTATTGCGACCGTACATAGCAACAGCTTAGACATTTGCTGGTGCCTCCCATTTTCTGAAGCGGCGAATGACACGATTAGAATGTTTTCAACAGAATACCAAGAACCTAACACTGAGTCTCAACCGATAATTGACTGACACTTCATGGCAAGGACTCACGACCGCGTTGACGGCAAACAGCGGAGTCGCTTTCGTGCTCGATCGCTGCTGTTTGCCCTCATGACCATGACACTCTTTACCGCTTGCGCCTCGCCTGCGAAGCGGTTCGATGATACCGCAGCTTCGCTCGGGTTGCGGCGGCAGATAGTAGTAGGCACGGAATTCCAGCATGTCGTGTTTTGGCGGGACGGAAGGCACAATCGCACCCTGCACGTATATTTGGGTGGTGACGGGACCCCCATGAGCACTGGTCAACCGTCCGAAGATCCCACGCCGCGCAATCCGTTGATGCTGCGGCTTCTCTCATTTGACCCTGGTCAAGCGGTCTACGTCGGCCGCCCCTGTTATCACGGATTGACTAAAGCCGCAGGCTGCTCAAATGAGCTTTGGACAACCGCCCGCTACTCGGAGCGCGTCGTTGCCAGCCTAGCAGCAGCTATACGCCGCATCATGACCGAACAGGCGGATAGACAACTTTCTCTGTTTGGTCACAGCGGTGGTGGCACGCTGGCGATGTTGCTGGCCGAGCGATTTCCTGAAACAAGAGCCCTCGTCACCATCGCAGGCAACCTCGATACCGACGCCTGGACGGCCCATCATGGATTCTCGCCTTTAACGGATTCCCTCAATCCGATAACCCGCCCTCTACTGCATCGTAGTCTCGTCCAGAGGCACTACGTTGGTGAGCGCGACCGCATCGTTCCTTCAGCGATTGTCAAAAACGCAGCGGCTCAGCTTGGAACTGAGGCTATTGTGATCACAGGCTTCGATCATGTCTGTTGCTGGGAAGAGAGGTGGCCTCAGATCCTGGCGGACGTCACTGCTACCGAATGACGAGCATTGCTCGGTCCCTTGCTCCTAAAACGTGTAGCGGAGGCCAATCATTCCGGCATGGCTGTCGAAAAAACTGTGCCCGACAAGCACCCGGTAATTGACGTATGACTGTAGGCCGTGCGGTAATGCTGCAGAAACCCCTGCATTGATCTCAAACCAATCGCGATCGGGTGACTCGGTCTGATAGGTAAACCGCTTCGCCCGCATGTCACCAACAAAACTCACCTGCACATTCCGCTGATCGTTTGACAATTCGTGCTTCCAGTCAACACTGGCGTGTGGCACG
>JAOUPN010000038.1 GCA_029879905.1 Nitrospira sp.
ACGAATAGGCAAGAGAAGGAACCCTGAACTTTGGTGAAGCCGCAGAGCGCATGCGCATCGCATGAAAGTCCCGACCGACCATCCATGTCCATTGATCAGGATCATGCTGTCGTGCCGAGAGGAAATCCGCCTTAATCATCGGCGCATCCGGCAATTTCCCTCTGTCAATCATCAGCACGCGCAGTCCTGCTTCGAGCAGTGGAAATGCTGCCGAGACGCCTGCCGGGCCGCTTCCGACGACGATCATGTCATACGTGCTGCTCATGGTCGTGATCTGTCACAAGCCAACATCTTGCGGACCAGTGGCAGCATAACAACACCAAGACTGCGCCACATGAGTTCGCAGGCGACGGCGTTGACGATTGTCTGTATTCGAGTGAAGAGACTACAAGAGCGTCCAAGGCCCAAGAAACGATCGCTCCCTGTCGGAGTAGCCTCGCCCAGGAGCGTTGCGGCATCCATCCGCCATGCAAAGTCAGCTTTTCTGGTTTCATCGTGCCATGCGGAGGCTCCGATCAATGATAGGAGTGTGGGATAGCGTAGCATCATCGTCGGCAAACCGACTGCGCGGCCGTCTCGCAGTTGCTTAATTAGTCGGACGTAGCGGCAAACCACTGCGCGTTCCGGCGGGACTCGTAACACATAGGCCAGCAACGCCCGTCCCTCCTGCAGAATGTTTCTTGTGTGGGCATCACCGGAGATATGCATGCCTGAGCTCATCGGCCGTAACACAAGACCGAGGTGGTCCAAGTCTGAACGCGTTTCCATCTTCTGGAGTGCAAACAGTGACTGTAACCGTTCAGTCCCCCATTGATGCAAACGCCATGCGTCGAGGATCTTTACAAGATTCATGAATGGTCTGGATGGGATCGGCAGGAACATCCGATAGCGCCGAATTCGAGATCTCGCAATCTCAAGGAGCACATCGGTAAACGGAACGGGTTGGGGCGCTGCTAAGGAAAAGATGCGACGGGAAGAGTCTCTGCACTCAATAATCCGCAGTAATCCCTCTGCCAGGTCGTCAACGTGAATCGGTTGCACGTAAGGAACAGGAATAAATGCCGGAAGAATCGGCATGCGACCGACGATATCAATCAATCTTCCGAATAGGCCCTTGGCAGAGGCTCCATAGACGAGTCCTGGGCGAACCACCCACCCGTCATTCGCGAGAACATGTTGCTCAATGTGCCATTTGGTTCGGCCATATGTTGTCGGTGCATTCTGGCGTGCAGTCTGACTGGACACGAAGATAACTTTTGCTCCGACACGTTGCGCCTCCGTAGTCAACATCTTCGCGGATCTGATTTCCTGTTCATTGTCCGTCTGGGTACTTTGCGTTATCTGTGCGGCAAGATGGACGACGGCATCCGTGCCTTGAGGCAATACAGCCATCTCCGAAGACATGTCCCATGGAATCCAGTCCACATCGCAGGACCGTGGCTTACGGCGGGATATGGCGATGATATGATGATGGTGCTTGTGTGCGAGACGGATCAGACGTGTTCCGATGTAGCCTGTTGCGCCGGTGACGGCGATCCGTAGTCGAGGTCCGGCGCTGCTGTTATCAGATTGCATCTGGGTGATCCGAGACCCCACCGATTATGTTAGACCATCGAGTCATCAAAAATATTCCGAAGGTCAGTGGGAAGCCTTGCGAAGAACTGTCACGTGATGCAGCGCAATCCACCGATTGAAAGGGGACAGCATCTTCTCAATCCAACCGATGCCGTTGATGAACGAACTCGGCGCCAGTTGCCTGAAATTGAGTCCGCCCGAAAGCAGGTATTTCAGGTAGTTTCCGACCGGAGCCTGATAGACGATATCCAGAGTGGGATACTTACGGATAAACTCAGCCCGATCCCGGACAAATACAATGTAGCTCAAGGCTTGATTCGCTCCATTCATCGGTCCCGTTACAGGAGTGTCCCAAGAACGATAGTTTTTATCGAACCCCTCCGTCGTGAATAACCGTTTATACATAAATGCCGCAACAGGCCCGTAATAGGGTTCGAGGAGAATGGCTCCTCCACCGGGCGTGAGGACACGTGTCAACTCTGTAAAGAAACGGTCAGGATGAGGAAAGTGATGAAAACAGTTCTGGCCGTAAATCGTCCGAATCGAATGATCAGCTATGTCCATGGCTTCGGCGTCAAGGACACGATCGGATTGTGGAGATGCCACGACATCGGTCGCCAATACGTCCGCATATGAGTTCTTCATCGGCGCTATGCCGGCTCCGAGTTCGATTTCCATGCCCGTTCCGGACAAGAATTGATGATTCAGGGTTTTAAATAACTGGTGAAATTCGGCAAAGGCGATTTGTAACATGGGTTTCCGTTGAAGCATGATGCGATGCAGCTCCATGCGCCGATTCTCATCGACATCAAGACCATTCAGTAACGGATCCCGCAATAGGGAAAGGATATGCTTCATACTTCTCGAGATATTCTCATTGTACGGTTCATATGGGATGGTGGCTGTGAGAGTTGGGCAGGCATGGTACTGTTACCCTGTTCTCGAAGTGGAGAGAACGCAGGCAAGAAGGGAACGCGGCCTGATGTCGTCACCGTGTGAAAATCGTACGGTGTCTATGCCGCTCACTGCTATGCCGCCCCTTCTTCCGGCAGCTTGAGCGGAAGCGGTTTGTGACTTGTCTTGGAGCGGAGGCGCTTGTGCAGCGGATGGATGGGCACCAAGGACATGTCGTAGGCAAAAAACCCAAGAAGAAACTGGAGGCCCATGATGAGTGGGACCGCGGCAATCATGACGGTTCCAGCTGCCGTAAACTGGCCGATCCGTGCCGATTCCAACCAGTGATAGCTTCCGAATATCACTCCAAAAAGCAAGAGCATTCCGGCTAAAGGCAGCTCGAGTGACGCAATAGACAGGTCTCGCAAATAGTAATTATAGAAAATGCGTTTACAGCAGTTGAGGCTATGTTTCAAGAGAAACTCGCCGATGACATGTGAAACCTTCAGGTTGCTCACCTCATCAGCGTATCGCGCCGACATCGGTACGTCTACCACAACTGCCCGTAATGTATTGAGCCGAAATAACATGTCCGTCTCAAAAAAATAGCGCCGGCTGATTTTCGAAAACGGAAGAAGTCTCGCGACGTTGGCATGGATGGCCGTATAGCCGTTGGTAGGGTCGAAAATGTCCCAATACCCTGAAGAGAGTTTCGTTAAAAATGACAGCACCGCATTGCCCAAGAGTCGTAATCGCGGCATTTCACGAACACGCTCCAACTCGAAAAAGCGATTCCCTTTGGTGTAGTCGGCTTCTCCGGTCAGGATGGGTTCTAAGAAGCTGGGAAGCTGTGTGGGGTCCATTTGCCCGTCCCCATCGATCTTGACGATAATATCCATTCCGTCAGCAATGGCCGCCTGGTATCCGGTCATCACCGCACCTCCGACACCTTGATTTTCCACATGGCGCAGGATTCGGATACGAGGATCTCGGCATTCTCGTCGAACGTATTCTCCGGAGTTTTCCGGGCAGGCATCATCAACGACATAGATTCGCCGTACAAAAGAGGGAACCGCTTCGATGACCTCGAGAATATGTCGTTTCACCCGGTATGAAGGGATAACAATTGCGATGGGAGCCGTGCTGCTCATTCGGCTTGTGGCGCTGACGGGTAGACGGTTTTGATGCATGGTCTCATCACGTCCGAAGAGAGGGTTGTCGGAGCCTGATGGTGTTCATCACGTCTTCCGACGCCAGGCACACATCCGAAATACATCGGTCTGATCCAGTCCGTACTATAGCGCAATCCCCTTGGCATGCATGCAAATATTGCAATAGCAGCATATTGCAGATGCTGCAGGGGGATGTCTTGGTGATACACCGTGAGGTTTGATATGTCGCTGCAATAAGACGACCGATCCATGAGATCGAGTGGCCGGATGTGTCTCTAAGGTTCTTTTTCCCTATCTGTACTGTTTGTCGAGTCGACGTACCGATACCGTTTGGTTGCGAGCGACCTCTATGGTGACGTCTTTCACGACCGGGAAAAATTTGGTGAGATCCCACTTCTCATCGAGAACAACATATCTCACATTATGTCGTGCCAACAGCCGGCCCATTTCTTCGTGAGTTGTGGCGGCTCTAGCCGCTTCAAAGAAGCGGAAGTTATACCAGCAGGGATAGAGCGCTTCCGATCTCAGCCCTCCGGTTACAGGAGCTGAAAAAACCGCCACGGGTCTCTGTCCGAAGTTCAACTCATTGATGATATTTGCAGCCCAACGTACCGGTACCTTGTGCTGAATGTATGTCTCGCGAGCTTCTCGATTCGTAATCACTGCTAAGTCGATTTCCCCGTAATAGGTTCCGGAATTGAAATGCACGAGATTCAATACGACGACGAGAACAGCAGTGGTGGTCCAGGCATGCCGTGTCCAACGGTGATTCAATGCAGGGGCCGACAGTGCGGCGGCCACCAACACACAAGCCAAGCCAAATGACGGCAGGACATAACGCAGGTATGCGACCTGCTGGAACGTCAGCCACATCCACCCCAGAGCCATCAGCGACAACAATAATGCGCGACGGTGACCTGCCGTTCCCAGCACTATTAGGGCCGGGATTACGAGGGCAATCCACTGAAATCCTGACGCACCGGGTGTCGACTCCATATATCTTTTCGACTCAAACGTCATGGAGTACAAAGTGTCCCACGAAAGTCCCCTGGCAAAAACAGGAGAAGGCTTAAAGTTAACGGATGGATAGAACGGCGATTGAAAGTATTCATTGAAGAATGGGAATACAGGATTGCCGGTAAGGGCATAGGCCGTAGCGTATGGAATGATACCTATGCCGACGAATATGAGTAGCGTGCGAGTCAGCGGTCTCAGTATGTCTTTGGAGAACCACAAGCGGTATCCGATAATCACGACGAGTCCGAGTACCGGAAGAATGGTGAAGGTCACTGCCTTGGACGCAACCGCACCGCCTAAGAGGAGGCCGCTCAAGAGGACGGTGGTAGTGGTATCCCCCTCTGTTGTCATCAGGCGCATCAATGCCAAAGTGCCTCCAAGCACCATCGCGCTCCACATCCCTTCGACAAACAAACTGCTGCTTTCGGTAAAGGTCAAGGGAGTGACGAGTAACAGCAGGGTTCCCCAGGCTGCAGGAACTTCTCCTGCGCCCGTCCATCGTCCGATCCGATACACCACGGCGGCTAGGAGAAAGACCCCTCCGGTATTCACGAGCCGTGCGCCTATTTCTCCTGCCAGGAGGTAGCCCGCTGTATAAAGCCAATCAATCAGCATGGGCATGACAGCCCACACATAGGTTTCTGCATCAAAATGCCATGACTTGTGATATGCCACATACACCGGCGCAAAAAGGTGCATGGCCAGAGCATCGTGACCGATCTCGGGCATCAGACTGACCAAGAAGTGTAATGACGCAGCCGATAATATTGCGCAGTGCAGTAAGAAACGATGGGCACCCCCGAACGTGTGATTCGAGAGGATCTTGATTGATGTCCATAGGGTTTGGACATGACGCCACCCTATCAGGATCGGCAACGTAAACAGTAGCCCCCATGTCCCCGGCGTATTGATCGGCAAGTGGACCAAGAGGCCAAGTAGTGAGCCAAACACGACAATGCCCGCTAGTAAGTTGTCCGTAGCGGCGACTTCAGGCTTGCGTAAGAGGAGACGACCTAAGATGTAGGCCGAAAGGGTCAATAGGATAATGACGGCGACTGGTATCATCACACCTGCGGCTACGGTGATGAGTAGAGCCACAAGAAGTCCGGCGATGAATGGTCCGCGCCAGATCCCTAGCAGCGAGGTCATCAACCAGAGCCAGAGGAACATGACGAGATAGTCCTCGGATTTACGCCACGGACCCCCTTCGTCACCGTTCGTCGCCAGGCTATAAAATCCATACGAAGTCAGAACGATTCCAATGCCGAGCGCGATGGTTGCCACGAAAGGGAGGATGCGAGAAAATCTATCGCTCATTGAGTCATCGCAATATGTGTCAGAAGTTTACGGTAGAATTTGAGACGCGCGCAGGTTTTCTGCAGTAATACAGTTCGGCTTTCAGTATTCCGACATTCGCTACACCATCGGCAAGATACTCCACTTCAAATCCAAGTCCGGTCAGATACCGGTCGAGATCCTGACCGTATACACGATAGGACAAGGCGTTTGGGCCTCCTTCCGAATTGGTATCTCCATGGTACTCAGGTTCTAGTAGATGCACATCTTTCGTCGGGTCATCAGGATCGGTGACCTGTACTCGAACGAGGGTGCACTCGTACGAGCGGTTGTGGGGCACCGTAAAGACATAGATCCCGCCTGGTTTTAATACTCGATAAATTTCGCGAAAGGCTCGATCATCCAGTCGAACATGTTCCATGACATCGCTGGTGATCACGAGATCAATCTCCCCGTCTGCAAATGTCAATCGTTCCAAGTTCTGATTGGTGACGCCCTTGTCGAGAACCGTCCCGAGCGGAAGATCCGGTCGATATCGTGATAACTCGACGGTGATCCATCTCACTGCCTTTAAGAGGTCAGGCAGGGAATAGGCGCAGCGTGCCCAGTAGAACGGAGGTTGTGTGTCATAGACTCGAAGCCTTCTTGTGACGTCGTGAGGCAGTGATGACAACGATGAGACATCGTGTTTCGTCCATTCAGCGATTGCTCGTAGAATTCCTCTGGCAATGGACCGATATCGACTGCTGACATGACAATGCTCACAATACAGCGATTCCCTCCACTGTGAGGCATCGTGATAAAAGAAACGGGAGGCCTGGCCGCACACATTGCAGAAACCACTGATGTATCGCCAGCCGACATAGGGGCTCGGATTGTCTCCGGTAGTTGCTAGGGAGGAGATCTTTGGCCTGTAGCTGTGCGGAATCCACATGCCCCATTTGGCCTCATAGATTCGTTGGTTCTTCTGAAATAACGCTTGCCGATCTTGTGAAGGTATCAAATTGAAGGAGGCAGACAATTGGTGATGGATAAAGACATCGTCTGCACATGCGATACGCCACCCTGCCAGTTCAACACGCCGGCAATAATCATCATCCTCAAACCATCCACGACCGAATGATTCGTCCAAATGTCCCACATGCTCAAAAACGGTCCGTTTCATCATCACGCAGAAGAATGCAGCCGTACGCAACGGATAGAGTTGTCCGGCATGCCTTCGTGTATGGGCCGCCGACTTGGTCAGCATGTCGTCCATATCGACATACTCGATATCGATTTTTGCCTCATTGCCGATATTATTCGTAACAGGGCCGATCAGCCCGATGGTTACATCCCGCTTCAAATGGTTGATCAGGGATCGTATCCAGCCAGGTGTCACATAGGTGTCATTGTTGAGTAACACCAGGTATGTGCCTGTGGCTTCGTTCAGTCCCTGGTTATTCGCAACGGAAAAGCCACGATTTGTTTCGTTGAGAATCAGTCGACGGTTGTCTCCGGCGGAAGCCCAGCCGGTCAGAAACTCCTTGGATCCGTCCTGTGATGCGTTATCCACGACAATGATTTCAAGGTTAGTATATTGGCTCTTCTCGTCGATACTTGCCAGACAGGCGCGAGTCAATTCAAGGTTGTTATAGGTCACGACGATAACACTGACCTTCTCTTCACGATCGACCGACTCGATCTGTCGAATCAGCTCTTCGGCGCGATGTCTCCATGTTTGTCCCTGCGCAAAAGCTCTCCTGCGCTCAACGAGATCCGGTGACTCCGGCGCTGAGAGAACATGGCCGACCGCACGGATGAACTCATCGTGATCGGCTGCCACGTAGACCAATTCCCCGAATTGCTTCATTTCAGGTATGTCGATCGCCACGACAGGCTTTCCCGCGCTGAGATATTCATAGGTCTTCACGGGATTTGTGGCCAAGGTGATCGGCAGAACCTTGAAAGGCAGGAGACAGACATCGAAACTATGGAGATAGTATGGAAGTTTGACATAGGGCACTTCACCGAGAAAGGAAACGTTTGGGAATGCCCTTAACCTGGATTTCGCATGAGCGGTGTCGTTGCCGATGAGCACAATTGCGCAGTCAGGATATCGTTTTGCGATGGCTTCAACTACGTCAACATCAAACCATCCTGCGATCGCACCGTAATATCCGATAATCCGCCGGTTATCGGGGTCGTGATAGATACTTTCAGGCTTCTGAGAAAATAATTCGTAGTCCGCGGCGTTCCGAATCAGTGCGCGATGGCGTGATTGATCGGCGACAGATTGATCCAACCACGCGGAAGTCGTAATCGTGAGATCCGCATCGCGGATCAACCGTTGTTCCAACTCCATGAGCGTGTTCTCCACCCCCCCAAATCCCTCATGGTGGTCCATGCAGTCATACACCAGTTCACGGTTGGGAACAACGGATGCCGTGTCGGACCAGAACGGATGTTGGACCAGAGAAACCACTCGATCACAATTCGCCCATTGCAGGACTTCTCCCAGGCTTCTCCGTAACTGATCGACGACGGCTGGTGTCGGTTTCTTGGGGTAAATAGACGGAGCGCAGCGGGCAAACAGCCGAATTTGGAAGAGTCTGCCTGATGAATCCAGCGGTTCAACCAGGAATCCGTCACGTTCATCATCAACCAGAAGCGGCGAGACATACAGTACGCGCCGTTGTGTAGCCGCCACCTGCATTGCTATCTGTTGCGGACGCTGATGCCTGAAATGCCAGTCGATGACACCCCATATAATGTAATCTGGCAAACCGGAAGAACCAGTGACCTGCGTGCCTGTTGGGATACGGGAACGAACCGCACGGGATATTGTGCGGCGGCACCATCGGTAACATGGCCGTAATACCGTATGGTATGCGAGACTAACCCACCGTCTCGCCCAAGAGGGCAGCGGTAATTTGTGATAGAAGGGTCTGACAATGAGCAGGATTTGATACAGACTCATCAGGTGTTCATGCGAAGGGAGAGGAAGGTCTCAACTCTTAAACGGATGATCGGTGTCGGGTCATGGTGTCGGGACTCGTTGATCCAAGCGGTTTTCATGAATAGTTGTTTCACGTAGCCACTTCGTATGGACGTCAACCTCTCAGCAGGCATTTCATTGATACGTCGAATGGTTCGCATCCGGTTCGATACGCGGCAAGAGCTCAATGACGACCAGGATATCAACTTTGCGGATATACGATATTTTTGAGAGATAGCTTCGCCCTCTCACTTACAGTAAGACGTGGTGAACACCAGCTTTTTCATGGCGCAACGGGTCGGGTGCGCCATCGAGACCGCTACAGCGAGATGCGGAGGCTCAAGTCAGCCGCTGTGCGGTAATAGGGACCGACCAGGGCTCTTTCCAGTAAATCCCCGTATCACAATATGGTTCGCGATGAACGGTAATATCACCGAATCCGGCATGCTCGAGCTCGCGGAGTAAGCCGGACTCAGAAAATACGCGCATCTCAAGCGTGCGCCCGGGCCCGCCATGAAATATGAGATCGGTATACTCTTGAATATGTCCGTCTACCGTTCGATTAATCAGAACCTGTCGACCATTCCGGTCGACGACCTCGTAGTCGTACAGGTCAGGGAAATGTTCTTCAGTTTCGTGATTCAGGGTGAACGGAACCGTGAGAATGAGTACACCACCGACTTTCAAGAGAGCATGGAGATTCTTAAACGCAGAAGATACGGGCGGCGGCACATGTTCCATGACATCGGAGCTGATGACGAAATCATACGCGCCGAGATGTTCTGATTCCGGATGTTGAATATCCAGTCGAGGTTCTTTATGGAAGAACGTATTGATGTAGTGCATTTTTGTCGGCAGCACTTCGGCATATCGTCCGACGTCGCTCATGCCGATTCCCATAAGCCCTTGTGCTCGGGACGGAAAGTCGGCGATGTCCAGCGATTCTCCGAACAGTCGCATCGATAACAGCCGTACGAGGCTTCGGCACCGCATCTGAGTATGACATGCCGGACACTTGCCGGTTTCTCTGCTTAACGCATCCAGAGATACGGCACAATGAGCGGAACAGACATTACATCGAAATGCGATCATGCCAGGCGGCAAGGAATGCTCGGCGGACGAATCGATGCGCATGACGTCCGGACGCAACCATTGTTTAAAACGGTATCTGATGCTACCTGGTAATTTCCGGATGGCCTCGTGTATGGTCACTTCGCCTCTCTCCCCTGCCGACCCGTGACGGCGTATTCACGGCAATATCTTAGCTGTCCCTGTATCTCTCGAATGCCGCTCCATCCTGCTCCAGCGTATCTGTCGAGTCCGACCTCCCCTTCCTGTGCACATGTCTGGATGCGTAGGTCGGGGAAATCCATTGCCCTGACCAGCTACCCTACGATCCTACGTATGAGGCAGTATGTTGGGTGTGCAGGACTCCTCTTATTCCAGAAGTCCGGCCATCTCCCTTGTCGTGCAGATGTTCCAACAGTTCTTCCACTTGTCTCTGAGCGACCGCAAGCGAGTAGCGAGTTGCCAATACCGCACGTCCGTTGTGAGAGAGTTTCGACCACAACACCTCGTTGTGATAGAGCGCTACAATGACTTCACACATGTGTGACGGATCATCAGCGATGAGGACGTCTTCGCCGTCACGAAGGTCCATGCCTTCAAAGCAGAGTGTCGTTCCGACACAGGGAAGTCCATAGGCCATGCTGCTCAAGATTTTTCCTTTGACGCCGGCTCCGAAGCGAAGCGGATTGACCGATATCTTGCAGCGTGAAAGGTACCGACCAAGATCCGGCACATATCCGGTGACAATCACATCCTCTGATGCCATGTTCTGAACGGTCTTGGGAACACGGCTGC
Organism: Nitrospira sp.; assembly: GCA_029879905.1. Taxonomy (GTDB): domain Bacteria; phylum Nitrospirota; class Nitrospiria; order Nitrospirales; family Nitrospiraceae; genus Nitrospira_D. The sequence continues at coordinate 10,795 of JAOUPN010000038.1, forward strand.
CGATGAGATAGACCTTCACATCTGGAATGGCGTGTTTCACGAGAGGGAGGACTTCTTGTACGAGATAGCGTGCGGCGTCGACATTCGGCGCATGTTGAAATCCACCAAGAAAGCAGAGGTCTCGTCGTTCGGTGAAGGCATAAGGCGATGTGTGGACATCATGAGCGTTGGATACCACAGCCACGTTCGCATCGGGCAGCTCTTTCAGGATACATTGTCGTTCCTGTTCGCTCACGACGATGGTGCAATCGACCGACTCCATAATGTGAAATTCTTGGCGCTTTCTGACGGCTGCCTGTTCGGTAAGAGGCTTACTGCCCTCAATCACGGCTTCTCGTTCTTCTCGCACATAGTGAAGATCTACCGTTTCATAAAGAACAACGGCTTGTGGAGCATGCTGTCTGAATGCCTGCAGATATTTCTCTGTCACATCAGGGCGGCAGGAGAGAATTACATCGTACTTCTGACCTTCTTGCTTCAGAAAGGTTGGGAGAGAACGAGTGTACGGCGGGTAGAGACAGTGGACGCCTCGTCGCTGTAGATCCGGAGTATATCGTTCATCGAATGTCATATGGTCGGCACAGAACGTCACCTGATAACGAAGTTTCTGGAAGATCCGGATGTAGTCCATGACTCTGATTGACCCTGAGTCTTGATCAGGAGTCGGTGTCCAGCTGTCAATCAGCAGGACATGTTTTGACATGCCTCGATCACGTTCGAGATGAGCGTTTTCTCCAGGATTCCCATGCTGAGCCAACATCGTTTTCCATTCCTCGAACAGTTTGGCTTGATTGATCCGTTGATGTTGTTTGGCTCCCGTCAAGATGTCTGTCCCCGAGCTGGTTCCTTCAAAATGCACGATTTGGGCTAACGGTTGATATAGAACCCTTTTCCCCGTTTGCTTGATGCGGAATGCCAAATCGGCATCCTCACAGTAAGCAGGCTTGAATGCCGTATGAAATCCTCCCAGCTGCTCGAATAAGTCTTTCTTGATCAGAAGACAAGCCCCGGAACAGTAATCGACGTCCCGCAAATAGCAATATTCGGGTTTGTCCGCATCGTCATAGCGGCCGTAATTCATGGCATCGCCGTTGTTCCACACAATGGCCCCCGCTTCCTGTAATCGTCCGTCGGGGTACAGCAGCTTTCCTCCGACCAGACCTGCATCAGGAAACAGCTCAAACGTCCGCGATAGTTCGTCGATCCAATTCGGTAGGACCACGGTATCGTTATTCAAAAACAACAAATATTTCCCCCTTGCCGCCCGTGCCCCTTCATTGGAGGACTCAATAAACCCTCGATTGGTGTGATGGCGAATCGTGCGGATATTTTCCATCGCCTGGAGCATGATCGGGGTCTCATCGGAGGAAGAGTCATCGATTACGATCACTTCGTAGCCGACAGCCGTCGGAGTCTCGCAAAGCGATTGCAAGCATGTGAACGTCACAAGGGCATGATTGTAGGCCGGAACGATGATCGACACGTCCGGAGAGGGACAGGGAGGGAACGTCAAAGGCTTCCATGCTGTGGCCGTCGTGACAAGAAGTGGACTGCTTCGAGGGTGCAAACGACGGCGAAATCGCAAGTGTTCGAATATTCTGTCCGTCAATGCACGTATTCCTCGGGTTCTCCAAATCCGATAGGCTTTTGCCGCGATGTTGTTCGGTATCATCCTCATGGTAGTGAATGCCTTTGGCAACGGCCTTACGATTGGATTGAAGATCCTATCCGTCTGAATACAGCGGGACGACTCAGTACCATCATTTATCCTATCGAGCAGACCACGACCAGGAACGTGTTCTCGTCCCAAGGAAGACCGGCCACTATGATCGAGGATACTTGAATGCCATGAGGGGACAAGTATTTTCTGCTCTGTTGCCGTGCAGTACTGAATAGGGTGTAAGGTTTTAGGCCCCTCTTGTCGAATAGTACGCGCCGTATTCCTGAGAGAATACTGATTCGATTTCTTAAGGCAGCATGGTCTAAATCGGTGTACTGGTGATGGCCCTTCTGAGAGTACGAAACGAATCAGAAGTCGCGACGTTGGAAAATGACGCATGCCACCGCAAGGAGCATCCCTGCATAGAGAAGGCCGTAGGCTGTCGCCCAGGCTTGATAGGTGAGCGAAACCGATATGCCGGCTGCCGCCGGCCCCTTGATATTCAATAACTCCAAATTGGGACAGAGATAATAGATCCCCGTCATGATTGCGGTCATCATATCGTTATGGCTTTTTTCCGCAATCCCCTTGAGATCCTGAGTGAGGTGACCGACGGCAAACAGACCAAGCGTCAGTGAGGCACTGACTGTTGCGGAACTGAACGTGGAGAACAGCATCGCAAGGGCTGTAACGACGAGGAGTTCGATAAAAATAAGACTTACGGCTTGAAGCAGGGAGGGATGTATGGGGGCCCCGATCCACCACAATGTCAAAAGAAGAACCAAGAACATGACCACAATATTGACGGTCAGCGTCACCGTCAGTCCTGCATACTTCCCCAAGACAAACTGTGTGCGACTCACGGGGCGAGCCATGATGGTATAGATCGTCCGTCGTTCGATCTCCTTACTGACCAAGCCGATACCGACAAAAATCGCGATAATGACTCCGATGAGATTAATCGCAGCCAACCCCATATCCGTCACAATCTTGTCCTGCTCAGCAATGGTCAACGTGCCCAGAAAAATGGATGCTGCGATCAAGAGCGCTGCGAAAAGTAGTAAACTGTAGAGAATCTTATCTCTCAGATTTTCCAGAAACGTATTGAGTGCGATGACGCCGATGCTATTCATACCTGTCCCTGGTCATGATGATTCTGTCAGGTGCTCACGAGTGTGTTGTCGACGGGCTTCTGATCGCGCGAATGCGAACCGGTGAACAGCTCTTCCAACGATCCCTTCTGAGGCGTGACCGAAATGAGTCGTGCGCCCTGATTGCGAATGTCGACGAGCACCTGATCGATCAACCCGGTGTCCGGTAAGACGATGAGGGACTGAGACCCTCGGCGAACCATCTTGATCGCCGTCGAATGCCATGCGGGTGCGGCATGCTCAGGGAGCCCGTCGCAGATAACTTCTATCGATCGAGTACGGCCGTGCCCGACCAGATCTTCGACTCGACCGGCCGCCAAAAGTTCTCCTTTGACGACCACCGTCACACGGTCACAAATCATTTCGACGTCGGGAATAATGTGACTGCTAAAGAGGACGGTTTTACCTTGATCACGTAACTGTAAGATTAAATCTCGCACTTCTTTCCTACCGATCGGATCTAGGCCGGACATGGGTTCATCGAGAAGAACCAGCTCGGGGTCGTGAATGAGCGCCTGTGCCAACCCGATTCGCTGCAACATGCCTTTTGAAAACTTTCGCAACTGTTTGGTTCGAGCATCCTTCAGCCCGACCATTTCAAGGAGCAACGTCACACGGTGTGTGAGGGACTCCCCGCTCATTCCGGCCAAACGCCCGTAAAACCGTAGAAACTCCTCAGCCGTTAAGTAATCATAAAAGTAGGGGGACTCCGGCAGGTAGCCGATGCGTCGATGGGTTTCCACATCTCCAGCCGGAGCACCGAGCAATTTCACGGATCCGCTTGTAGGACGAATCAGGCCGATGAGAATTTTTAACGTGGTGGTTTTTCCAGCCCCGTTCGGGCCCAGAAATCCCACGATTTCACCCTGTCGAACTGAAAATGAAAGTCCACGGAGGACCGTCGTCGACGGTTTCCATGGCCAATTGGGTGGGAACGTTTTGGTTAGTTGGTCGACGACTATCGCATCCACACTCAGACACCTTCTTTGTCTTTATTGTCTATACACATGCAATCGTTCAGGCAGTCCGGTACTCCACACTGTCCCTTTTGAAGGCGAAAATTGATACGGACCTCCAAACGGGTCCGGAGGAACAGTAGTCAGAATACCTGATACGACAAGCTCGTCCAGTGTTTTTGGCAATTTCCCCATTCGTGCTTGATACGTGTTGACCGCTTGTTCAAGAATGCGAATATCACGTTCTGCCGTCACTTCACGAATACGTCGAACGAGACCCTCCTTCATCTGCTCGTCCGTTGTCTGAAGGTATAATCGGTGGAGAAACTCCAATGCGGCCCCTAAATCATTCGCTTCAGCGGCCATCCGAACCGCCAGCCCGGCAAGCCAGTCCGGTGCATCAGGCAGCAGCGAAGCTGCCCGAAAATATTTGGCTGCGGATACCGGATCCTGCAATTCGTAAAAGTAGTCGTACCCAAGAAAAAACGATAATTGCCAGACAGTGGGATTATGATGGATGCCTTTTTTGAGCAAGGCAACGCTTTCCTCCGGTAACCCGCCAAAGACTCCCAACACGGTTCCTGTGTATTGATACGCGTGGATGAACTGCGGGTCCAAGTCCGTTACAACATCAGCCGCATGGTACGCACCGATATATCCGTCACGAGTTTGTTGACGTCCGGATAGCCCCTGAACCGCTTTCAGCCAAATGGCATCAGCCACGATGTGCCGATATCCGAGTACGGCAAGTTTGAGATATTCTCCTTTCGGAAGATACGACAACGACGCGGAGGTGCCTATGGTTTCTCGTTGTTTATCCAATGTATGGACCGAGAACACGGCGCCGAGCCCGAGCAGGGCAACCGCAGCCAAGGTCAGAATTCGGTTATCGCTCCAAGTCCCAGCCGTCGTTGTCATGTTGCGGATCGCTCCCCTTCCAATAAGGCTTCAAGCGCAGAGGCATCGACATGCAGAAATTCTCGTTCGACTTGATTGGTAACTCGCTTAGCGAACCGTCGCTGCCTGGTCACAATTTCTTTGTATTCTTCTTCGGCCGTATCCTTCCGTCCGGATTCGACGCACAATCGTGCGAGGGATTCTCGGGCCGGGAGAAAGTTCGGCTCCAATCGAATCACGCTCCTCAAATGCTCTTCCGCTTCGCTTTGCCGTCCGATCCACAGCATCATTCTTGCCAGTTCCATATGATGCCCATAGGCAAACGGTTCTAACTCCACGGCCTCTTGATAGGCTTGGACGGCTTCTGCGATCAAACGGTCGCGATGCACGACTCCAGCCTTCAGCGAATCATGCGTAGCCTTTGCCGCCAGAACATGTCCCAAGAGACTGCGTAATCGCCCGTCGAGCGGATTTAATGTAATGGCGATATTCAGCTCATGCCGTGCAGCTTGTGCCATCTGTTCATCATGTGTCAGGCGGTACACTTGAAAATATGTTCCGGCCAATGAGCTATGATAGAGCGCCTTCTTGGAGTCCAAACGGATCGCTTGTTGAAAACTGTCGATGGCTGCTTCCCATTGCCGGTGTTTCGCCGAACCCGCTCCCGACTCATGTAAGTAGTGTGCGACCCCCAGCCGTAGCACATGCATCCCCAAAATAATGATGCTCAGGATTCCCAAGGCGGCCCAGAGGCGTGGAGTCCGTAGGATGATCATCCGATGTTCGGCACAGTCGTTCGTCTTATCCAAAGTTCTTCCGAAGACGACCATTCCGGCACAGCAGGCAAGGAGAATGGCGATCGCCGGTTCTCTGAGGTTGGAGTCCATGGTCGCTTGCGTAAGAATGACTGCGATCCCGGCAACGGCGCTGAGCGACAAGGCTCGTTGTCGTCTGGTGAGCCGCTGCCGAAGCAACGCAAGGCTTTCACGTCCCAAGAGCGCCATGCCACAGAGCATAATGCCAAGCCCTGCAACGCCCAACTCCACACCGATCTGCAGATATTCGTTATGCGGGGTGTACGCGGTTTTCCCATACCGAAACAACTCGCTCTCAATGGATACGGCATGCCGTGGATAGACGTACCGATACAGTCCTAGGCCGACCCCGAGAGGATGTTCGGTCATTTCCCGGACTGCGCCGTCCCACATATGCCAACGAGCGTAGGAGGCCGGATTCAGCTGATGCTCGGCCAAGGCTCGATCTCGAATAGGATTCGGGATCAAGGCAACCAGTGCTGCCAACAGTACGAGTCCAAGCAGCCCATATCGGCCGACACGTACACTGATAACCATTGCGATTCCCGCAACCAATGCCAATGTCCCCCCTCGTGATCCCGTCAGTGCAATGGTCGACGCGAGGATCAACATCATGATGAAGGGAAGACTGTTTCGAATGGCCGATTGCCCTGTAGACCAGAATTGTCGGTGCCATATTTTCGTATAACACGTCTGTGCCAAAACCGCGACAAACACGACCGCCAGGTACCCTGCCAGAAAATTGGGATTAAAAAATGTTCCGCTCGGCCGTGCGACCCCTTCCACAGCATATTGGAAAAAGGCCACTCCCGATTCCAGCAGCGCCATTACCACAAGAATCTTGTACAAGGTCATCCAATGCTGCCATCCATGTGCAAAGACCGCAAGAAGATAGAGTAACCCCGCATACCCGAGGCATATGATCAACCATTGCTCGCTTTGATTGGCATAGGAAGACAGTACCGTTGAGATAGAGGCAAGCAAGAGAAAGAGCAAGACCGGCAGGATCAGCATCGTCCGTGGCAACAGGAGCCTGTTTGTTTTGACCATCTGCAGCAGGTAGACGAAGAAGGCTCCAAGAAGTATCAGCCTCATGATCATGGCTGCAAGATGCGTCGTTCCCCCTTCAAGCAGAGGAGAGAAGATCACAAGGCCAATAATGAGAGCAAATCCGAGATGATCGGTGAGCGTTGAACGATACGGAATGGCAACCATGCTCGATCTATAGCCAGACTGAGTGCAATAAGAACAGGGTGGAGGCCCTGTGAAGGACCTCCACCCCGACTACATGCTTTGCACGAACGACTATCCGGTAGTCACGTCGTTTGCGAGACCACCACCTGCCGGACCATTGAACAGATTCTTGGTGTTGTCGACCGACCACACGTCACAGAAGGCGTCACCGTCGATATTTCCGGTTGCGATAGCGGTGAATCCAGGGGGGCTGGTCGACACACCGGATGAGGCGTAGTCTGTGCAGGTATTATTTGGGGCCAGCAACGGAGTGTTGCCCAGAGTAAACGTGTACCGTTGCTTGGTTGCCGCGGCCACAGCAAATCCGATAGCGGTAAAGCTATCCGAATATGTGTTGGCCTCGCCAAAATAGGCGACCTGAGAGGTGTAGATACCGCCCAGGTTCGTTTTGGCTTCTGATTGTTTTGATTTGGCTTGATACTGCATAAAGTTCGGAATGGCGATGGCCGCCAGAATACCGATGATCGCCACAACGATCATCAGCTCAATGAGGGTGAACCCCTCTTGCTTGCGAAACAATTTAAACATCGTCCTGCCTCCTTGTTAATGGTTCACTGACGGCCCATTGATCGCGAGTTTGCGGCGTTCATATTGCCGCCTACCCTATGCCCATAGCAGGATTAATGCCTACCTAAGGATCATGGGCAAATGTATGTAAAATGCCTAATAATTCAATTAATTATGGCGTTGCTCGTGGCTAGCAGCAGAGGACGTACGGGGTAGATAATTTTCAGAATACGACAAGAATTGCCAAGAATTGGCACCATGCTCGGAGTCGGTGCGCAAAACTGTGTGGCGAAGAATAATTAAAAATCCTGAACGGCTCTGAATATAGACTCTTGGGGAGGAAGGTCAGGACGGATCAAAAGACAAGGTGTAAAAACTCTCAAAGCTATTGTAGTGTTTGCTCAGGCTGTATCTTGTCGGATACGCGCCGTTTCGCTCTACGGATACGATCTTCTTGCGAAGGGTCTCCCATTCCTTGATCACGAAAACGTTGAGCGAGTTTTTCATTGGATGGATCTAACTCCAAGGAATGCATCCACGCTTCCCGTGCATCGGTCATCTTCTTTTGTCGCAAATAAATTTCTCCCAAATGCTCATAAATCAC
>JAOUPN010000039.1 GCA_029879905.1 Nitrospira sp.
GAGAGAGATCGACAATTGCGGAGGGTTTCATCGGTGTGTTCTCTTGCGTTTGGGTGAGGCGTCTCTGGCCGGACGACCGGAATGTTGTTGGGAGAGGCTACGTCCGCGAAACAGCCGATCGACATTCAAGGCGAACCCGGTCGAAGCCAGATTTTTGCCAAACCGGCCGATCAGATTGTTATATCGTCCGCCGCCGCCGAGTTCGACGCCGACCCCTTCCGCAAACACGTCGAAGACGATGCCGTCATAATAATCAAATCCGCGGAATTCACCCAAATCAAGGAAGAGCACATCTTGATATCCGTCTGTGCACAGAGATTGATAAACTTGCGATAAGCGGTCGAGCGCCCGGTTTAAGAGAGGATCGCTCCCGGCAAGGACATGAGCCTGTGAAATAATTTCGGCGGTGCCGGACAACTCCAGAGCATCAAGGATTTTTGTGCCGGCCCGTTTCGGGACATGTTCTTCAAACAGGATTTCTTCAAGCTTAGGAAGATCCTTTCGTGCGGCTGCCTGTTCAGCTCGCCTTTTTCCCTCGTCAGACAACCCGGCTCGAGTCAGCAGTCGTTTGAAAAATCCGACATGCCCTAAGGAGACTTTGAATGACCGTAGCCCTGTCCGTTGCAACGATGCGATCAACGTCGAAACAATTTCGCGGTCCGACGCCGCGTCATCATTGCCGATGAGTTCCGCTCCCACCTGGAAAATTTCTCGATCACGTCCCGCATGTTCTGGCTCGTGGCGAAAGACCGTCGTGCGATACGACAATCTCATGGGATTTTGGTCTCCCATCATGCCCATGGCGACCGTGCGGGCTATTTGCGCTGTGGCATCGGGTCTGAGGAGAAGGATTCGTCCGGTCGTTCGATCGGGAAATTTATAGCACTTTTCGAGGAGTTCTGGCGCGAGACCCGGCGCCAACACATCGAGATATTCAAAGGTAGGCAAGACGATCTCATCGTAGCCGCGACCGATCAATGTGTCGATCAGTTTCGACTCGAGAGTCCGGAAGCGGCGCGCCGCTTCCGGAAGGATAGTTGCCATTCCGGCTGGGACGAGAGACCGTTCTTTCAACGGCTGTACCTCCCCCTGAAGAACATCATTCGTCGGAGGAGCAGAAGACATAACGACCTGGAGCGTTTCACGGATCGATCGTCAGCAGAGATTTGCGACATTAACAGAAAGAATATCAGGATTTGCCTTCATCTGATTCAACGCCTCAGCGGGAAACTCCGTGTCGGAGGCGATGATCAACATTGCGTTTCCACCGCGCTTTTCCAGCGCGCATTGCATGCGGAGAATATTCATTCCGCTCTCTCCCAATACGTTTCCGACCATGCCGATCACACCGGGTCGATCTCTATTCTGGATAAACAGCATATGCCCTTCCGGGATCATCTCAACTTTGAATTGGTCGATTTCGACGACCCGTGCTTCTTGCTTATGGTAGAGGGTTCCGGCCACTTGATGCGAATCCTTGCCGGCTTCGACGCGAACTCGGATGAGACTGGTAAAATCTCCGGCATCCGATGTCTTGACTTCCTTGACTTCAATCCCGCGCTCTTTCGCGACGATCGGAGCATTGACATAATTCACAGGGTGCTCCAAGATCGGCGTCAGCAAGCCTTTGAGAACGGCAATGGTCAGGGAGGCCACCGATAAGGATGCCACCTCACCGCTGTATTCCACCGTGACTCGCTCAACCCCTCCTCCGTGAAACAATTGCGTTTGAAGAGATCCGAGCCGTTCAGCCAGCGTTAAAAACGGTTGTAAACGAGGCAGCAATTCCGGGGGGACTGAAGGAATGTTGACGGCGCCTTTTGCCACCCCTCTGGCGAAATAATCGACGATCTGTTCCGCGATTCCGACGGCAACGTTTTCCTGAGCTTCGGTGGTTTGCGCGCCGATGTGCGGCGAGCAGATAAAGTTATCCAATGCCAACAGTGGATGGTCCGGTTTTACCGGCTCTTCCTCAAAGACATCGAACGCTGCAGCGGCCACGCGGTTTGTCTTTAATGCCTCGCACAAGTCCGCCTCATTGATGATGCCGCCTCGAGCACAATTGATGAGGACCACCCCCGGCTTCATCGTGTCGATAACTTGGGCATTGATCAGTGACTTGGTTTCCGCAGTGAGTGGGGTATGCACAGAGATAATATCCGCACGCTTGAACAGTTCCGGTAGATCCATCAACGTTACGCCCATTTTTTCGGCCCGATCCGGGGCCAAATACGGATCATAGGCGATCACGTTCATGGAAGCTCCTTGCGCAAGTTTCGCAAGATACCCGCCGATTTGTCCGATCCCGACGATGCCGAGCGTTTTATTGTACAGCTCGATTCCCATGAATTTACTTTTTTCCCACTTGCCCTGCTTGACCGAGGCTGTTGCCTGGGGAACTTTTCTGCAAGCGGAAAAAATCATGGCCATCGTATGTTCTGCCGTCGTCACCGTATTGCCGCCCGGCGTATTCATGACCACAATTCCACGGCGGGTTGCGGCAGGCGTATCGACGTTATCCAGACCCGACCCTGCCCGTCCGACGACTTTCAACTTCTCCGCGGCAGCGATGAGGTCTGCCGTCACTTTTGTGCCGGATCGTACGATCAACCCATCGGCATCCTTGATCTCTTGGTAGAGCTCGTCTTTCGGCATTTTGGATTTCACCACGACGGTGAATCCTGCCTTTTCCAACAACTCCACACCCTGCTTCGACAGACTGTCGCTCACCAAAATTTTCATCCCCGCTGTCCCCATAGATATCCTCGTCCTTGGATCACAAAGAAGTCATTATGTCTTTAAGCCTGAAAGTCGTTAGGTTTCGATGTCCTCAGGACGATCGAAGTGACCTTGGACTTTATGACTTGATAGACCTTCGAACTCAAATCTATTTTTGTACCATCAGAATTTCTTGTGCTTTTCCAACGCCGCTGCCGAGCTTGATCGGGTGACCGAGTCCTTTGAGCACCATTTCGGTCGCAGCTAATGCCGCAATAACATCGAAGCTGTCGGCATATCCCATATGAGACAGGCGGAAAATTTTCCCCTTAAGGTGATCTTGACCGCCTGCGGCCGTCATGCCGTATTGAACCCGGAGATTTTTGTAGATGGCTTGTCCATCGATGCCGTCCGGGGCGCATACGGCTGTTAAGGCATCACTGGGGGATTCCTTGGGAAATAAGTTCAGACCGGCGGCTTGAACTCCTTCTCGAGTCGCACGAGCCAACCGTCCCTGCCGTGCAAACATGTTTTCAAGGCCTTCCGCCTTCATGATCTTCAAGGCTTCCTGTAGTCCGATAATAAGCGATACTGCCGGCGTAAAGGCGGTTTGATTCTTTGCTTGATTCTCACGTTCTTTCTTGAAGTTGAAATAGAAGGCCCCATTCTTGGCCTTGTCGGCCGCCGCCCAGGCTTTGTCGCTCACGCTCACGAAGGCCATCCCTGGAGGCATCATCAAGGCTTTTTGAGAACCGGTGATCACCACATCCAATCCCCACGCATCAGTTTTGATATCGAACACCCCCAGGGCTGTAATGGCATCAACGACGAGAATGGTGTTCTCATAGCCTTTGACTATTTCGCCCAGTGCCTTGACATCATGCGAGACACCGGTGGACGTCTCGCTCGCTTGTACGTAGACCGCTTTAATAGATGGGTCGGTTTTGAGGGCATCGGCCACTTGCTGTGGGTCAACCGCGTGTCCCCACTCGACCTTAATCTCCGTGGCATGTATGCCGAAGGTCTTACAGATTTTCCCCCATCGTTCTCCGAACTTGCCGCTGTTGACATAGAGCGCCTTATCACCGGGTGAGAGGAAATTGGACACAGACCCTTCCATGCCTCCCGTCCCTGACGATGCCAGCATCAATACGTCGCTTCTGGTCTGATACAGCCACTGCAGCCCTGCTCTGACCTCGGCAAAGATCGGGTCAAACTCCGGCGCCCGATGGTGAATCATGGGGCGAGCCATTGCCAAAAGGACCTCAGGCGGGACAGGTGTTGGGCCGGGGGCTAAGAGATACCGCTTCAACATTGATCGATCCTCCTGGTAGGCTATCCACAAGAAAAGAGGCGGTACGCTACCATTTGCGCCTGGAAACTGTCAAGAAATCTGTCGGCGCAACCGATGATGTTTTCAACAGTTTCTCTATCGGTCGTCGCACGTTGTTTGCCGGCACGTCCGTGTAAGATTTACGGTCTATTCAGGCAGGTGTCGTAGTATCTCATGTGATACCAAAGGGGGAGACACCCTCCCTTCAATTTCTTGACAAGCCAATACTGGCTCGATAGTCTAGCCACATATGTTGATCCGTAAAGATTTTTATCCATCAGATCGAGGCGCTTTGTGATGATCTTTTCCATACGAACCCGTCATCTCACCAGACTGTTTCTCTGTTGCCTTATCAGTATTCTTCCCTGCGTCCTTGCCGATGAAACTCGAGGAGACTCGGGTTCTCTCGTCGATGCCAGTGGATTACTCCTGACTAAGAAGCTTATCGGGGAGGAACATACGGATTCTTCGGAAGACAGGGGTGATTCTGCAGAGGATACGCCGGATTCCGCGTCAGACCTCTCAACGTTGGCCGCCGAGGCATCTTCCGACGATAGTGTCGATCCTGCGGATCCTGCCGGTGACAGTGGCGACGATGTCGACTCAAATCTTGTTTCTCTGGAGCCGGAGCTTGATCCCTCTCCCCTTGACCTCGCCGCATCGGACGGGGATTCAGCGGTACAGAATTCCGAGAACTCGGCTGATTCTCGGAGTGCCGATGCCTCGTCCGAGATCGACGGCAAAGAGCCATCCGTTTCAGAGGATGAGGATCCATCCGTTCACGCATCCGCATCGGAGGAGGAGGCATCGAGTGATGATTATAATATTCCTGTAGTCGTTGATCCCACGGTGGAAAAACACCTCCGATTTTTTAATACGTCGATACGAGATCGGTTTGAACAATGGTTGGTGCGATTCAGCCGGTATCGGCCTCTTGTGGAAACGATCTTTGCTGAATTTGACCTTCCGAGCGATTTAGTGAATTTATCGCTGGTCGAAAGCGGGTTTAACCCCTATGCCTACTCACGAGCCAAAGCGACCGGTCCGTGGCAATTCATGAAAGCAACCGGAAAAATCTACGGCCTTCGCATCGATAATTATGTCGACGAAAGACGAGATCCTATTAAGTCTACGGTTGCTGCAGCCCGATATCTTCGGGATTTGTATGACTTGTTCGGAACCTGGCCACTGGCAATGGCCGCATACAATGCGGGGGAAGGCAAGGTCCTTCGCGCCTTGAGAAAAGTGCAGGGGGAAACATTTTCGGATATTTCAAAAACCAGGCTGATTCGGCGAGAAACTAAACAATATGTTCCTCGGATCATGGCTGCAACGATCATCGCCAGAAATCCGAACGTCTATGGATTTACTCATGATCCGGCTCCACCTCACGAATTTGATGAAGTGATCGTCAACCGTCCGATGCATTTTCATGCGATCTCGAATATCAGCGGGATTCCCTATGAAGAACTTCGACTCTTGAACCCGGAATTACGGCGTAACGCCACACCACCAGGAGATTCTGCCTATCACCTTAAAGTACCTGTCGGCACGGGGATGAAGGTTATGGATGTCCTGGACCGCATCCCGACGTATAAATTTACTGCTTATTCGGAGAGGACACCTTTGGCGAAGAAGGGGTCTTCTCTCTGGTATCGTGTTCGTCCCGGTGATACCTTGGAAAAGGTCTCCAGGCAATTCCGTGTCCCTATTCAGACGCTGAAAAAACGCAATAATCTTTCAGGTTCTCTGATTAAAGTCGGAGACATGTTAAGTATCCGCCCCTCCCATTCTGATCAAACTCGTCTCGCAAAGAAGGGGTCTGCGCTCCGGTATCGTGTTCGTCCAGGCGACACCTTGGAAAAGGTATCAAAACGATTCCGTGTGCCTATTCAGACGCTGAAGCAACGCAATAATCTATCCAGTTCCCTCATCAAAATCGGAGATCTTTTGATTATCCGCCGCTAGTGGGCTGTAACAACTGATTAGGGCTGATGGACAGCTATCCTGCCTGCAATCTTCGTGCATGATCCAGGCACATGAGGCAGTCTGGAATCGACTGGTATAAGGCTGCTAGTGTTCCGTCGACTGCCGCTCGAGGCCAGCCTCACGATATGATCGTTAAATTCTGGAGCTATTCCGCTTCCATGGTCGTATCGTCTCAGTGCTTCCTGGACACATCCGACCAATCTGCCCGAGAAAGATGCGTACAATATCCTCTCTTGCAGGGAGAGGATCGATCTCTTGATTTGTTCCGTGCGATAATTGAGGGTCGGGGATAATGGAGAAGATTATCCTGAATTTCATAGGGAGGGAGCTCCCCTCCTATGCGCATAGGTATAGGGCTTTTCCCGGTGTGCTCTTGTTCGTCTTTTGAGCAGAAAAAAGCGCGGACACACGATGGAAGCGCTTCTTTCAGAGAAGATGCTATTGCGCAGGAGCTGATGACGAGGTCTCGGCCTTCGTTGGAGCCGGGTTCGCGTCCATGGTCTTCTTGGTATCAAGAATCTTTTCCCGAAGAGCGGCTTCACTGGCAAAGGGTGACTTGGGATAGGTCTTGATCAGCTCTTGGTAGCGCTTCAACGCTTCGTCATGCCGAAGCTGGCTTTCATCGAGTCTTGCCAGCTCAAACAAGGCCTGATCGCGATTGAGAAAGCTGGGATTGTTGAGAATAGCCGTATAAGCCTTCCCTGCCTGCTCCCGATCGCCTTTCAATAAATAGGCATAGCCAATCTTTTGATGTGCAAGGCTCGTTAAGGATGTGTTCTCGCCGTAGTTTGACAACAATCGTTGATATGCTTCGATAGCGGCATCAATTTGCTTGTTCTCGATCAAGGCATTGCCGAGGCCGAACAAGGCGAGAGGCGCGGAAGGAGTTCGTGGGTATTCATCTACAACTTGTTGATATAGCTTAATCGCTTCTTTGAGGTTTATTTCGACTTTTCTCGGATCATTGGCCGGTCGTGTGAGATAGTGCAGCGTCGCTTCCCGTTCAAGGTCTTGTGCCTTCCCGGCGGTGTCTTTGTCGTACCACAAAACGGCTCCAACAATACCCCCGACGATCATCAGGAGTAACACTCCGATAAGCATGGCCCACCGATACTTCTGGAGATCATAGAGCTTCTCCTCCAAGCTGCTTACGAGATGCGCCTCATCAACCGGCAGCGAGCGAGGGGGAACTTTTATTCGGTATGTCATAGCGCTTACAACTCTGGCAAATCCATGGTACGCATTCACTTCGTGGAAACCCGTGTTTTATACTAGGATGCGATTCGCCTTGTCAATGCGGGATGAGCCCTATCGGAAGATAGTGAGGAGAAACTGGGTGTTTCACAAGAGATTGCAACAGATTGCCGATCAATCCTTAACTCGTTCTGTGCGTGTGCTGGAATCAGCAACGGGACCGGTCGTGCAATTTGGTGGGCGACCGGTCATCCTCCTCTGCTCTAACGATTACCTGGGATTGGCCGTTCATCCTCTCGTTACTCAAGCTGCCATCCGCGCAATAGAGCAGTATGGGGCCGGATCCGGCGCATCACGTCTGATTTGCGGGACGCTTCCTCCCCACCACAGACTGGAATCAGCGCTTGCTTCCTTCAAAAGAACAGAGTCGGCACTCATATTCGGATCAGGCTATCTGGCCAACATCGGTGTTCTTCCCCGTTTAATCGGGCGGGATGGGCTTATTCTGGCGGATCGGCTGTGCCATGCCAGTTTGATCGACGGTTGTCGGTTGAGCGGAGCGGATTTCAGAATATTCCGCCATTGCGACAGCATGCATGTCGAATCGCTGCTCAAGCGAAGGACTCCAAACCGTCCGACCCTCATCGTCACCGACGGGCTCTTTAGTATGGACGGTGATCTGGCTCCATTGACGGAATTGGCCTCACTGGCCGAACGATATGATGCAATCCTCTATGTCGACGATGCGCATGGAACCGGCATTTTGGGGGCAACCGGGCGAGGTACGCTTGAAGAACTCGGGGTTGAGGACAAGATTCCCTTTCATATGGGAACATTGGGAAAAGCGTTTGGAAGCAGCGGCGCCTATGTCGTCGGTTCTCGTGAAACAACGGAATATCTGCTCAATACCGCTCGCCCGTTTATCTTTGCGACGGCCCCTCCTCCCAGCACGGCAGCCGCAGCGCTGGCTTCATTGGACGTTCTTCAGCAGGAACCTGAGCGGCGGGCGCGGCTCTGGGCGAATCGACACTATCTCTTTCACGGACTGCAACGCCTTGGGTTTCGGCTGACGGCGACGGTGAGTCCTATTCTACCCATTCTTGTCGGTGATGCATCGCGGGCCCTCAGTTTTGCGGAGCAGATGTTAGCGCACGGAGTCTATGCCCCCGCAATCAGACCGCCGACCGTTCCCAATCACACCAGCCGTATTCGCGTCACGGTGACTTCTGAACATACGACAAGCCAACTCGATGAAGCCTTGCGGGCATTTGAAGTAGCCGGTCGCGCCGCTCATCTCATCTAACCCGTCTACAGGCATCTTCCGGCTATTTTCTTGCTTTCTGGTCTTGCTATGGCATGATGCCCACAGAATTTTGTTCTCCAACGCACGCTCGTATTTCAATGGAGATCTTTCAATGGACATTTCCAAATTGCTGACCTTTTCCGTGAAGGAAGGCGCGTCGGATTGCCATATCAGCGCCGGTGAGCCACCGATGATTCGTATCAATGGCGACTTGAAAAAACTTGATCATCCGGCGCTCACATCGGAAGAAACGCATGCCCTCATTTACGACATGATGAGCGACGTGCAGCGAAAGAACTTCGAGGAACATCGGGAGTGCGATTTTTCCTTCGAGTTAGGCGACATTGCACGTTTTCGTGTAAACGTCTTTGTCCAACAGCGAGGACTCGGGGCGGTTTTTCGAAACATTCCCACCACGATTTTGCCCCTGGAGAAGCTGGGCATGCCTCCCATCATTCGGCAGCTTTGCGATAAGGAAAAGGGGTTGATTCTTGTCACTGGGCCGACGGGATCAGGAAAATCAACCACACTGGCCGGGATGGTCGATTACCTGAACGCCTCGTTTGAGGGACATATCATTACGATTGAAGATCCGATTGAGTTCGTCCATAAGTCCAAAAAGTGTCTGGTGAATCAACGTGAGCTGGGTGTGCATACGCTCTCGTTCGCCAATGCGCTCAAATCGGCGCTTCGCGAAGACCCCGATATCGTGCTTGTCGGCGAAATGCGGGATTTGGAAACTATTCAGCTGGCATTGACCGCAGCGGAAACCGGTCACCTGGTCTTCGGTACCTTACACACGTCCAGTGCGCCGAAAACAATCGATCGTATCATCGATGCCTTCCCTCCGGCTCAACAAGCACAGATCAGAACCCAGTTGTCGGAAGCATTGGAGGCCGTGATTACACAGACTTTGCTCAAGAAGAGGACCGGTGGGCGCGTTGCGGCGTTGGAAGTCATGGTCGCCACCAATGCGGTGAGAAACCTTATTCGTGAAGCAAAGCTGCATCAAATTCCCGGCATTATGCAGGCCAGTCAGAAAGATGGAATGCAAACCATGGATATGGCGTTGCTGGACCTGGCCACCCGCGGAATTGTGACCAAAACCGAAGCGCAAACGCGAAGCATGAATCCGAATCTATTCGGTGCTCCCATAAGCGGTGCGGCATAACGGACGCAGACGAAAGGACGGAACAGAGCCATGGATGTTCGAAGTCTTTTGAAAGTCATGGTAGACCATGAGGCCTCCGACCTCTATCTCACGGTCGAGGCCCCTCCGATCTATCGCATTCATGGATCAACTCAAGCGACGAACATGCCGCCTTTCACCAACGAACAACTAGAGGCGTTGGCGCTGGCATTAATGCGCGGGCAGCAACGGGCCGAGTTCGAAGAAAAGATGGAGATGAATCTCGCGCTCTATTACAAAGAGCTCGGCCGTTTCCGAGTGAACGTATTTCGTCAGCGAGGCAATGTGGGACTAGTCTTTCGCCATATCAAGGCTGAGATCCAGACGGTCGACGAACTTGAGCTCCCGTCGATCATGAAAGACATCGCGATGACTAAACGAGGGCTGGTGCTTGTCGTCGGCGCCACCGGATCCGGAAAATCCACTACCCTTGCGGCGATGATCGACCATCGCAACACGATCCATCAAGGCCATATTATTACGGTTGAAGACCCGATCGAGTTTGTGCATCAACACAAGAAATCGATCATCACTCAGCGTGAAGTCGGTTTCGATACCTTAACCTTTCAAAACGCGCTGAAAAATACGTTGCGCCAGGCACCGGATGTCATCCTCATCGGAGAAATCCGTGACACGGAAACAATGGAAGCGGCCATTACGTTTGCCGAAACCGGCCACCTTTGCATCGGAACGCTCCACTCCAATAATGCAAACCAAGCCATCGAGCGTATTATGAATTTCTTCCCGACAGAACGGCATGCGCAGATCTATCTGCAGCTGTCATTGAATCTCCGTGCCATTGTGTCTCAACGTCTGATTCCCTCCGTAGACGGAAGACGGGTCCCCGCGCTGGAAATCATGTTGGATACGCCACGCATTAAGGACTTAATCAAGAAGGCGGAAATCGACACGTTGAAGGAAGCCATGGAGCAAGGTATTGAGGAAGGTTGTCAGACATTTGATCGGATTCTCTTTCAGTTATACAAGGACAATCGGATCAGTCTTGAGCAGGCCTTGATCAATGCAGACAGTGCCAACAACCTCCGGCTGAAGATCAAGTTAGAAGGACTGAAAGGTGACGAGGCCGTCAATGCCCTGCTCGACAAACAGACCGGCGGGTCGGCCGGTGACGCATTTAGAATCCAGAGTGGAGGTGGAGGAAATGTCACCCCGATGAGGAAACGGTCTTGAGCAATACAGGCTTCCGGATGGTTATCTCAGTCCCCGTCCACACCCGTTTGTTTCTCAAGATAGGCGGCGATTTTCTCCAAAGCCAAGGCGCTGAGTTTTGTGCCGTACCACAAGGGCATGGTCTGGCTCGGATAGCCTGGTACGATAAACCGCTCCGGTTCTAGAACCGACTCAATGATATAGCCATGAACGGTTTTGGCACTCCCGCTGTAGGTGGGGTTGCTGAGTCGTTGTGCTCCTGTGGTTCCGAGAACAAGCGCAGGTCCTACTCGCCCGTTTGCCCCTGGAATTCCTGGAATCACGTGACATACCGGACAGCCGGCACGAATAAATATGTCGGGAATCGGCTCTTCTCCTGTCGTCAGTGGAACCATCTCGGGCGACAGAGCGGTTTCAGATACAGGGCCAGGTGTTCTCACCGGTGCGCCGGAAGGAATATCCTCACGAAGCGCCCATAGTGCTGACAAGAGGACGAGCCCGATCATCGCAAGGATGACCGCGCGTTCGGTCAGTCGAGAGGGTGCGTGAGGGAGCTGATCGTGCTTCTGAGGAGCATCAGGAATAGGACGATCCATAGGACGTTGTTATACGGAAGGATCCTACACAGGATACAGAGTGTAGTCTTCGGAACGTTGAACGAGACACATCGAGATCGTTCAGATCACGATCGGCACCAGTTCTTTGCTCTGTTGAGTTTGCAGACCCTACTCTCTCTTGTCGCCGGCTGAGATGCGAGTCTGAGTTTTATCCCAATATTCGATGTCTATCGTTGCGAGTCTCTGCAGTGTCTTAAGGGATTTCTGTCATGCACGTGACGGGTCATAGTTGTTTTCTGACTTCTTTCCAATCTTTTGCGATTTTGGCTCTTCTCGGCGCGCTATCTGTTGTCGATTTCAAGAGCATGACGGCCTCCAGGCGCCGCTTCAGAAATGCTTCGGCAAACGCCTTCGATCGACCAACGCCGACTTTTATGGTCTTCCATCCTTCTTGATGGAGTTCGTCAATCTTTGCTCCCAGTGTCTCCTCTCCGGGTGGAAGCATCAGGATATAGCCTGGTGGAAAATCATTGACCTTCAACCATGCTCGTGCTTCGACTGTGGCTCGAAATCTATCCGTAGCGGATGAGGGTAAGGAGACGACATAGATCACACGATAATAAAACTGGGTAAGTTTAGCGATCTCTCCGGCGGCATCAGGCAGTGGCTTTTGTTGCGAGAGACTCTGAAGGTCGATGTCTGGAGACGGACTTTTCGCCGTTACCGGTTTCATAAGCGCTGTGAGTTCAATCACGACGATGGGATTGCGTTGTTCCCACACGGCAAGATTTGCCACCCCCTCCTTTGTCGAGACTCGAGATTGTGTGCCGACTCGGACATGAATGGGAATGACGCCCTGTGTTTTGGTCCGGTAAGGTAGAAAGGCTCTCCCATCTCCACCCGTCATACCTGTCCCGACAATCTCTCCGTTCACAAGAAGGTCAAGTGGTTCCCCACCCAGTGCCTTGGTCGTCAACAGGCCGTGATTACTCAGTCGAACTTCTATGCGTGTGGGTTGACCGGGAGTTGTCAGCGCATCCTGAACCAGAATGGTGCCGGATGTCTTATTCCCTGCCTCAGAGAGATGTGCGATCGGAGAAACGGCAACAAGACAGAAAAGCACGGCTCCGGGCAGCAGTTTGTTTGTCAACCGCATGGCGATGATACATACACAGGTACGATTATGCTTTTAAGGCTGCCAGTACGGCATCTGCATGCCCGTCCACTTTGACCTTTCGGAAAATCGCTTTTAACTTTCCTTCGGTATCGATCACAAATGTGCTGCGCTCAATGCCCCAGTATTTCCTGCCGTACATGTTTTTTTGTTTATAAACACCATAGGCCTTGGAGACCGACGCAGTTTCGTCGCTCAGCAGCACGAACGGCAGGCCGAATTTCTTAATGAACTTTTGGTGTGACTCCTGGCCGTCCAGACTGACTCCGACAATCGATCCCCCGGCTCGCATAATCTGAGATTCTGTATCGCGAAAGTCGCAGGACTCTTTGGTGCAGCCCGGGGTGTCGTCTTTCGGATAAAAATACAGCACCACTTGTTTGCCTTTCAGGCTGTTCAACGTGACAACGTTTCCATCTTGGTCTGGAATCGATAATTCCGGAGCCGGAGATCCGATCACAAGATCTTTTGCCATAGTACCCTCATTATTATCGTTGTCGTGGCATTCCGCCGAAGGTCGGCCGTTTTGTTCCGTAGGGACGGTCTTTGCTGCGTGTTTTTGTCTCGGGGTCTCCGTATGGTGCCAATGCCGGAGAGTCCCAAATGACTTTGTCGCCCGGCGCCAAGTTCGCCGCATCCAGGAAATGTTGTCGCGCCTTGGCCGCCTCTCCCAGCGCATTCAACGCAAGCGCGTAATTGTAGTGCGCCTGTCCTGACTCGGGTGCGGCGCCTAGCGCCTGTTCAAAGTACTGTTTGGCTTCATCGAATTGTTTGCCTTGATAGGCTTGCGTTCCTTGTGTGGTCCAGGAGACCGCCTGGGACGTCGCACCGGGGTCGACAAGAGGGAGCGGAACCAGCGGTTTTCTCTTGGATGAACAGCCTACAGATCCGACTGCCAAGAAGATGATGATCGCCGCGACGGCGAACTGTTTTATATACTCCCCGTTCATCTTCTGTCTCCTGCCCGCCTGTTATCTGGTATGTTTTCGGGTTTGCTCTTCAAACGTTTTTCGGTAGAGGACATCCCATTCACTGCTTCCCTCAACGATCCCGCGAGAATATGACGCAAGTTTTGTCCTGACCTTTCGATCGATCGTCTCTTCTTCCGTCAATTCAGCCGCAAGTACACGTTTGATTTCTTTCAATACCCGTTCCTTTTCTATGCGTAGTTTGGCCGCTGGATTACGTGACACTTCGTCCAAAATGACATGAGAAAGATGACTGACTTTATCTTCACTCAGCATTGCTCAACCTGTGAAGGGTGAAGCGTTAGGCGTAAGGGGAAGCAAGGACATCCCGTGATAGCCTTCCCCTTACCGTTCACTCCTCACTCCTCACTGCTTCATAAGATGAGGCCCCGTTCTCGTACGAGCTTTTGCTTTACGATCTGGAACATTTTTTGATAATCGACCTGGCCCTGTTCGATCTGTTTTTCGTACGTCTTCAACAGTTGTCGTACCTCCGTATTCACACGATCTTCCAGAGACAGCTCTTCTTTGATCACATGGTCCAGTGATTCGACGAGCGCCTTGCGATCTCCGGTTAACTCGATACAGCCCTCTTCTGCAAGTCGGCTGGCGAGGCTTTCTGCCATATGTCGAATTCGCTGTGTTGACAGGCGCACGATGGTTATCCCTGTTCGACTGTTATCGTGGGAACGTCCATGACTCGACGCAATTGTGTCGCGTCTCCGAGAATCCGTCCGACTACATTGACTCGGTCCGCTGGAACCGGATCGTCTCCTATGCTCATCGGAGTTTTTCCGAAAAAGATTGCCAGAACTTGTCCCGGCCCCCAGTATGCGACGTCGCCGATCTGCACGCGATTTGTCGCGGTTTCTCGGTGGTCGGTGACGCCGGGCAGCTTAAAATAGAATTCCTCGCCCCATGTGTTGACTGAGGCTTGAATCGGCAGCGCGGCATATACCTGATTGGCGGTTTTTGTGGCCTTGAGTTCGGCGTCCAGTCGAACGGGGCCGATCGTGATGCGGATACGTTTTGGCGACTGAGTCATGAAGTCCGTAATTCCTCGGCATGGATCTGGTAACAGTGATAGGCCGATACGGATCAAACTCTAGCTTGTCTCCCCTATGAAATCAAGGCTACAATTTCTTCATGTTGACGTCCACCTTCATCTTCCTACAAGGAGTAGGCCCCATGACGGAACGTCGATTGTGGACACAGGGGTTGTGCGATTGGAAGAGCTTTCTTCAACGGTCCAGCATTGAGGGTTTGTCGGCCGATCGAAAATCGCTCTATGACCGTGACCTCACTCTTGCGCAATCGGAATTCGATGCAGGTGATGTACGCGCGCTTGCCTGCCGGTTGCCGCAACGGGAACATTGGCGTTTTTACGGGAGTAGTTGCCAGTCCGATATTCTGTATTTGGACATTGAAACCACGGGATTGTCTTGTCACGACTCGTCAGGACTGGTCACTGTCGTCGGTCTCCACCGAAATGGAAAGACCATCACGTTAGTTCAGGGAGAGACGTTGACGGTCGACCGGTTACAATCCGAACTTGATCAAGCCAGGTTACTTGTCACTTTTTTCGGAGCAAGCTTCGATGTGCCATACTTGCGTGCGAAATTCCCGCAGCTTCGGTTTGAGATGCCTCACTTTGACCTTTGTTTTGCCTCTCGCCGATTAGGGCTTCGTGGCGGATTGAAACGTCTTGAGCAAGAGTTTGGCATTGAACGGGAAGCTTCCGTACATGGGCTCAACGGTCTGGATGCCGTTCGGCTCTGGCTTCAATGGCAACGGGGAGATCATGCCTCGCTCGACCTGTTACGTGCCTATAATGCTGCCGATACGGAAAGTCTTGTCCCTCTGTCCGTACTGGTCTATAAGGAAATGATGACACGATTCGGACCCATATCCGTTGAGGGCCATTCTCACTTCTCCTCTGTATCGGATCTATCCCTACGATGAGTACCTGGACAGGCATCGGTCGGAGTGAGATTGGCTTGGTGCGTGCTACGAACCAAGATGCGTTCGCGAGCATCGATTCGCTCTGTCTGTGGGCGGTTGCCGATGGCATGGGTGGTCACGCCGGCGGAGAAGTGGCCGCACAGACGGCCATTACCACCATTACTTCTCAAGCCGAGTCGACCGCGGACTCTCTTCGGAGAGGCCATTGCAGTCCGCCTGAGTTTTTGACGGACTTGACGACGCAAGCGCACAATGCCATTCTCCGAAGAGCGAAGCGGGATTCAAAGCTGAAAGGCATGGGGACCACCGTAGTGATGCTGCTTGTAGAGACACAACCGGCTCCTACGGCCCATATCATCCATCTTGGCGATAGCCGTGCGTATCTGTTCCGATCCGGAACGCTTACTCCCCTAACCCGTGATCATACGCTGATTGAAAAATATCTCGATCGAGGCATCTTGACTCCCCAAGCGGCACGGACACACCCGGAACGGCATGTACTGACGCAGGCACTGGGGGTCTCTTCTCCGATACAGCCTTCGGTCTCATCTCATCGTCTGTACCGCAACGACCTTCTATTTCTCTGCTCGGACGGTCTCACGAAAATGTTGGAGGACGACGAGATCTGCGCCGTTTGCCGTTGCGCCGAGGGTGATCCCGGTCGAACATGCGATGAGCTTATTCATGAATCTCTTTCCAGAGGCGGTGCCGACAATGTTACCGTCGTTGTCGTAGCCGCCCGTTAGTGGGACGTTGGTGTGTCGATATTGACAAGATTACGAGAAACCGTGTAGTTTTTTATTCCAATCTCCTTTCAGACACTGTCTTCTCAAAGTTTTTTCACATGGAGCACAATAACAATATGACTCGTCTTGCAATCGTGGCATTGTGTGGTTTGTGTAGTGTTCTTGGGTGTGCCTCTCCCACACTTGTGGAAGCGTCTGATCCGATGGGCCCCGAAGCAGTGGTTCGGGCGCTTGTGCGTGCCAACGTTGAAAAAGATATGGATACCATGTCTCGTCTCATGGCCCATGATGCCGATATCAGGAGTTATTCAGTCGGAGGACGCAAGTACGTCGGGTGGCCTGATTTTGAGCGGGAAATGCGGGAAGAGTTCGGGAACGTCAAGAAGTTTGAGATCCCGATCCGTGAGCTCAATGTATGGAATAAGGGTGATGTCGCATGGTTTTCAATGGAGTTGGATTACATCCGTTATGTTCGTGAAGGTAACGACACGAAACGTATGCTTCTCCCTTTGCGGGAAACCGGTGTCTTGGAGCGGCGTAACGGTCAGTGGGTTCTCCTCTCTTTTCATGAGTCATTTCGTTCCGCTCGAATGGACGGTCCGGTCGCACAATCGACCGATCCCTCGACTCAGGCCGTCCGTGTGAGCGATCAGCCGACTTCTGGTATGCCTGATGTCAGCGGTGAGTGGGATATTCTTGAGGTTGAGGATAACAAGCGATATAAGGCCACCTTGGACAAAGACGGTAACGGTCCCTATACACAGCATGAGGGGCGTTTTATTACTACGAAATTTACCGATCGTCTCTGGGAAGGGACCTGGGTACAGCCGGGAAATGATCGCGAAGGTGGCTTTGAAGTGCTCCTTTCCGAAGACGGAACCGAGGCCAAGGGTATCTGGTGGTACACGAGAGTTCAAGGCCATAAGAATATCCCTCCTCGGGAACATGGTGGCACCTATGAATGGAAACGTATTACTCCGGTACCGCCCGTAAAGTAATGAGCAGAAATTCCACTATCGACGTATACACGTCATTCATCGGAGTCCGGTCCAGGCACTCGTCATTCACTATCCTCTTGGGAGGTTCTATGCGAAAGTTCCTCGTTCTCTTGATCACGGCCATGATGGCATCTTCGGCTTATGCCGACGGTGGACACCACCATCAATCGGTCCCTACATTGAAGAAACAAAAAGTC
Organism: Nitrospira sp.; assembly: GCA_029879905.1. Taxonomy (GTDB): domain Bacteria; phylum Nitrospirota; class Nitrospiria; order Nitrospirales; family Nitrospiraceae; genus Nitrospira_D. The sequence continues at coordinate 17,499 of JAOUPN010000039.1, forward strand.
GGGTCATCGATCGTCTACGGAGAGGATACTGCCACGTTGACGTTCGGCCCCATCGATCTTCCGACCGGCCACGACGAAGGTGATATGGGCGATTCCATGCCGCGGTTTTACTTTCAATTACCGGAGGACAAGTATCTCGTCGGATTCAAATCGGCTCTCTCAACAGTGGACGGCAAGGAATTGCCGAGAAATTATTTGCACCATATCCTGATGATCAACAACAGTCAGCCGAGCCTGACATGTCCGGGTGAACCCCTGTTTTTTGGCGGAGCCGGGTTGGAAATGGCGGAGACTCAGTTTCCCGATGGATACGGCGTGAAACTCGAGAAGAATGATAAATTGATGACCGTGGTGGCCTTCTATCATGGCGCTCCTGTCACCAAAGATGTGATTGCGACGTTTACGATGCATTTTGCACCGAAGAATAAACCCATTCAGGCCATGAATATCTATCAGGTCGGCGTGAATATCGTCTGCTTTACCAAGTTCGGCGATAGACCGGCCGACCAGACCGATGAGGGTATTGAGATTCACCCAGGCGTTCAGGTACATACAGCGCCGTTGAAATTTGCAACGGATGGTTGTGTGAAGTTCGCCTATCCGCACGGTCATGATGAATTGCTCATGGTTGCGCTGGAGAATAAGACAAAAAATCAGACGCTGCTTCGGACGGTTCCGGATGTTGAGATCGACGGAACGCTGAGGGAATTTCTTCCTCATCAAGTCTATAAAGACGGTCAGGGATTCCAAATTACGAAGGAAGATGATTATGAAATGGTGATGGTTCACCATCATCCTCTACAAAAGAAAGAGCTTCAGCATGGTATGGGCAACTACCTTCTCTACATGACTCCGGGGGCCTGTCCTGCTGAAAAGAAGACCGCTTCGGCATCATAACGGTGAGTGCAGCCTGCCGGATAGACGATATCCGGCAGGCGTATGCCGTTCCTGCACAAGAATGAGTGCTCCCGCATACCCCCCCCCTCGATCATCCTAAAGTCTGAAGTACCTCTAGTGTAGTGCGTCATAAATAGCTTGACAATAGGTGCCCGTGACCGGTATGCCTTGCGGTGTGCATCTGGCCCCACCAATCGTGTTGTCCCCTGAGGAGCGTACGACGCTGACCGCGTGGGCGCAT